>CAXNDA010000114.1:0-5936 GCA_964200875.1 Chloroflexota bacterium
CGCAGTCGCTCGTCGGGCAGGTAGCGCAGCAGGATATCGTTTCTGAAGGAGAGCACCCGCTCGTTGGTGAGGTCTTTGATGACCTCAGGCACCAGCGTGAGCAACTCGGCGTTCTCCAGCAGGGTCAGCCGCGAGAGCGGTAGCGTGCGCAAACGCTCCGGCACCACGAGCACCAACTGAGTATTGGGGAGTTCAATCAGGCGCTCGTTAGACAGGGTGTTCAGTGGCGACACGGTCACCGGTACGTCCAGCGTCACGTTACCCTGGGGCTCAAACCAGGTTACCCGCTCTTGCAGCATGTCGAAGCGGAGCACGTAGCGGCCGATGGCCTCCGGTGTTCGCACGGTGGTCTTGACCGTCACGCTTTGGCCGTAAGCGACAGCCTTGGGCAGGTCGGTGTGAACCTCGAGATTCGGCTCTGCGAGGTACTCGGTACCGTCCGGCTTCAACCAGCGGTAACCGACCCGCACCGGGTCCTTGGCGCCCAGCGCCCATTCCCGGGAACCGCTGTTGGCAACCACCACATCAATGGTGGTCACAATGCCGGGGTCCAGCACCTTCGGCACCTTCGCATCCTTCCACGCCGCGCCGTACTCGGGCGTCGCATCAAAGGCGCGGGTGCGCAGCGCCGGCAACATGCCCTGCACGCGCGCACCGGGGCAGGAGGTGCTCACGCCGTCCCGGTGCCCCATGACGTTGGGCAGGTCCTTGTCGATGAAAAATCCCTTGCCGCGCGGATCAATGCCGAATTCGGCCGACTTTGAAACGACGAACGCATCGAGGGCGGCTACCGCCTGCGACGAGGGATCGCTTTCCTGGAAGGTGCCGATGAGGGCGATCCCGATGCTGCCCTTGTTGTACTTCAGGGCGTGGGCGCCAATAACGTTCCGGCCACCGGAGCGTCCCTCATACACCCGCCCCTGGGAATCAATCAGGTAGTTGTAGCCGATGTCGCCCCAACCTTGAGAGACGGTGTGATACTGATAAATCGCACGCACCACGGCCGCCGGGTCTTGGGGATCCAACGTCGTCGCAGTGTGGTGCACGACGATCTTCTTGACCGGCTCGTAGCTGGGCGGCCACACCAGGTCGCCTTTGCTGTACCGCAGGTTCTCGTTGGCGCCCCAACCTTTGCGGCCCACAACATTCGGTTTGCTGATAATGCTCATCAGCCGGGTCGCCAGGGTGCCGGCGGGTTGCTGCGCCGCCTGGGCGGCGGTAGGGCCGTCGGTCGAATCGATGAACGAGGCCGTCAGCCGGTCGAGCTGCCCGCTCCACCCGTCGGGAGCGTCCTCCACTGCCACCTGATACTGGTAGAATCGGCCGGAGCTGAACACCAAGTCTGTAGTTCGGCCCTCCGAACCCTGCAGTGCATCCAGTTCCTCGGCACGCACCCAGGGGCCGAAGACTGCGCCATCTTGGCTAGTGCGCACACGCACCAGCATGCGAGCGCCGGACGGCACAGCGCCATCCCACGCAAACCCTAAGGCGTTAAACCACCCTGGGGCAGCGGTGACGGCAGAGACGTAGGCGGCGGCGGCAGCGCCCTGCGCTGGGGCAGCGCCGGCGTCGCAAGCGGGCCCAACGTCCGCCAGACTCGAAGCGAGGCGACTCGGGTGCTCTGCCGGCGCCAAGGGAAGGGCCAGGTGCTGCTGGGTGTACGCGCGCGTCTCGCCGTGGGTCACCGATGCGGATGCCGGCAACTCGACGAACAGCGCGGCCCCAACTGCCGCGCCCAGGGCGACAGCAACTGCAAACCCCCGAAACAAGTTGGTGGGAAGGTGACGGATCATTGCCGATAGTGAGAGAAGGCCATCATAGATTGCTGGTGGCAGGTATCTGACAGAACGCAGGTATCTGTAGTTATGTTACATGAATCCCGGTTGTCCCGTTATCCCTACCTGGATAGGAAACCTGTACATGGTTCTCTTCCTGGACGCGATGCTAGACTCCAGATGCATAACTGCGACCCCTGCGGCAGGTCTGCGGCAAACACCTTAAGCCGCAGCGGGAAGGACCAAAGCGCATGGCCGAATTCACAGAACGTGTGGAACTGCTTCGCCGGGTACGGCTGTTCAACGGCCTGACCCCCGAAGACCTCATTGCAATCGACACCCTGCTGCAGGAGCGACGGTTCAAGAAGGGAACCGTGGTCTTCGAACAGGGCGATGACGGCGATGCCCTCTACATCATTGAGAGTGGTCGCGTAAAAGCCGCCATCCAAGATGAGCAGGACAAAGAGAAGATCCTCGGGGTGTTTGGCGAGGGCGACTACTTCGGCGAGATGGCACTGCTGTCCGACCAGCCCCGGTCCGCCACCATGACGGTGGTGGGTGACGCCGAACTGCTGATGCTGCCGAAGGAGGCCTTCGAACGCTTCCTGGCTTCGAACCTGCCCATCATGCGGCAGTTCGTCTCCATCATGAGTCGCCGGCTCGCCGAGTCGAACCAGCAACAAATGACCACGGTCGACGAGACACAGCACCAGGTCCTTGGGAAGTCGGTGGTGTTGTATAGCCCCAAGGGCGGCGGCGGCAAGACCACCGTGGCGGTGAACCTGGCAGTCCTGCTGCGAGAGCAGACCGGGAAGTCGGTTGCTGTGGTCGACTGCTCGTATCCCTTTGGCGATGTCGGCGTGATGCTCAACCTCGAGCCCAAGCGCACCATCGTCGACCTGCTGCCTCACGTCAATGAGCTGGATGGCGAAATCCTAGAGAGCATTCTGCAACCGCACGCATCCGGCATTAAGGTGCTGCTGGCGCCGCCCACCCCCGAAGAGACGGAACTCATCACCGCCGAGCATGTGAGTCTGGTGCTCGGCGCCTTGCGGGAACTGTACGAGTACATCGTTATCGATACCCACCCGGCCTTTACCGAAGTCTCGATCAGCGCGCTGGACACCGCCGACATCATCCTGGTGGTCACTCCACTGGAAGTTCCAGCGTTGAAGAGCGTGCGCCAGTTCGTGGACACCGCCGTCCAGAAACTGGGCTACACCATGGACAAGATGGCCATTGTGGTCAACAAGGCGAACGCCGGTGCAGCCTCCGGCCTGAACTTGAACGACGTTCAGTCGTTGGTCGGGGCCAAGGTGGTGGCATCCATTTGCAGCGACGAGAGGCTGGCCCTCAGCGCTATCAACCACGGCGTACCCTTTGTCATCAGCAACAAGGAGAGCCAGCTGTACCGCGACCTCCTCACGCTTGCCAGGCTGGTCGCCCCGAACGCCATCGAGGAACCCGGCATGGCCTTGACCGACTTCGCCGAGAACGTTCCGGTGGGCGAACGCCTTCGCAACCTGCCTTCCACCATCACCAGCCAGGTGCGCGAGGGGATCGCCTCCATGCGCACCCCAGAGCTGACCCACGGCCTGGGCAGCCTGCTTGCCGTGGGCTCGCTGTTCATCGTCCCGCTGGCGCTCATTGGCGCCCTGTCGCGCATGAGCGGCGGCGGGAACATGGGCAGCGCCCTCGGCTTAGCCCTGAATGCGGTGATCCTGTTGGCAATTATCGGCGGAACGTTCTTCGTGGCCCGTTCGCGAGAGCCGAGGCCCAACGGTTGGGTGCTGGGCATGGTGCTGGGCGGCTGCTTTGGCTTGATGATCTCGTTCTTCGCGCTGGCAGTGGCCAATGCCGTGGGCCCGGGCCTGAACACCAGCGCCTTTGCCTTCTTGCTCAACGTGATTCCCTTCAGCCTGTTGGGCTTGGTGGGCACGGTGCTGGCAAACGCCACACGGCCGCGGCAGCAGGCGCTCCTGGTGTAAACTGCTGTCCGTGACCCGGACAGACCAGCAAGCAACCCAACAGCCCAGCGTTGTCATCGACACGCTGGGCTGTAAGCTGAATATCGCTGATAGCGACCTGTTGGCGAAAGCCTTTCTGGCCGCGGGCTTTACGCAAGGCGACCGCCACGGCCTGGCTGACGTGTACGTGCTCAACACCTGCACCGTCACCGGCGAGGCCGACGCCAAGGCCCGCCAGCAACTCCGCCGGGCCCGCCGGCGCTACCCCAATGCGCTGGTGGTGGCCACCGGGTGCTACCCCGCGCGGGCACGGGCCGAAGTGGAGGCCCTTGGCTTAGCAGACCTGGTGGCGGACAACGCCGAGAAGCCCGCTCTGGCCGAGCGCCTTCGAGCGTTGCTCAATTACTCGCTGCCCGCCGATGCTCCACCGTATCGCGCTTCGTTCCCCCTCCATCGCACCCGCGCTTTCGTTAAAGTGCAGGAGGGCTGCAACGACTACTGCACCTATTGCATCATCCCGCAAACCCGGGGCAGTTCACGCTTCTTCGCAGCAGCGACGGTCGTCGATGCGATCCTGGAGCGAGAGCGGGAAGGTCACCAAGAGGTGGTGCTGACCGGCACCCAAATCGGCGACTACGGCATCGAGCTGAGCCGCCGCCTGCGCGCCGCCGACCCCCGCGATCAGGGAAGCGAGGGGGAGCCGCTGGCGGCGCTGCTGGCCGCGGTGCTGTCAAACACCTCGATACCCCGCATTCGGCTGTCGTCGCTGCAACCGCAAGACGTCACGCCGGTTCTGTTGGGCTTTTGGCAAGACCCACGGCTGTGTCCTCACTTTCACCTGCCGTTGCAAAGCGGCTCCGACCGCGTGCTGGGCCGTATGCGGCGCAGATACACAGCGCAGGAGTTCGCGGACGCGGTTCAGCGCGTCCGCAGCGTGGCGCTCGATGCGGCAGTGACCAGCGACCTCATCGTCGGCTTCCCGGGCGAGACTGAGAGCGACTTCGAGGCTTCGCTGCACGCCTGCCGGGCCGCGGCGCTGAGTGACGTGCACGTCTTCCCCTTCTCGCCGCGCCCTCGCACCCTCGCCGCTCGCTACGCCGAGGACCCGGCACAAGCAGTCCCGGAGCAGGTGAAACGCCGGCGCGTGCATGAAGCTCTGGGCGTGGCCGCCGAGCTGCGGCAGCAAGCGCTGGCTCGGGCCGTGGGTCAGCAACGCACCGTGCTGTGGGAGGATCGCACCGAGCACGACGGCGTGAGCTGGTGGTCAGGCCTCACCGACACCTACCTACGGGTGACCGCAGCAGCCCCGCAGGCCGAACGCGGTACCATTGCTACAGTACACATCCAACAGGCAGCGCCAGACCACCTGATCGGGCGGGTGGTGGCCTAAGGGCTCCATGCACACGTTCAACCGCTTTTTGGTCATTCTGCTCTGTCTGAGCGGCGTTATATTCTGGGTTCTCGTGCTCCTCATCATCTGGTTCGCGCCAACCGAACTCGGATCTGCGCTGGGGCAGATCGGGCGGCAGCTGCGATTACAGCCCACCCTGCTCCAAGTGGTGGTGTCGGGGTTCGGCCTGTCCTCGGTCCTGGTGGCGCTGCTCATTCTCGCCGGCGAGTTCACGGCGCAATCCGCAGGCACCGTCCGCCTGACCGGCGGCGGGCGCTCGGCCGATGTGTCGCTCGATGCGGTGAATGCGCACCTGCGTGCCGCGCTGACCCAGATCGACGGTGTGGCGAGCGTGCGGCCGATGGTGCGGCGCACCGGCGCCTCGAGCATCGAGGTCCGCCTGGAAGTGGAGCCGGCTAACGGCATTGCCCTGCCGCCCCTCGCCGATCAGTTGGCGGCGGCGGTGAAGCACCAAGTCGAAACCGAACTTGGTCTCTCCCTCAAGAACGTCACGGTTCAGTTCGTGGATGCCACCGGCTTTCGCGCCGAGGGCGAACGGCAACTACCCTCGATCGGTGATCAATCAGTCACGGTGCCCGGCGCGGGCATTGCGCCATCGCACACGATGCAGTCACCCGGCGACGCGCCCTAGAGCAACACCAAGTTGTCCCGATGCACCACTTCATCGCCGAAGTGGCGCCCCAGCACTTCCTGGATCTGGCCCGAATGAAGCCCCTTCACCCGCACCAGATCGTCGCTATCGTAGTTCACAATGCCATAGGCCACGGGAGCGCCAGCGGCGTC
>CAXNDA010000115.1:0-5913 GCA_964200875.1 Chloroflexota bacterium
AGCTGGAGGCGCTGTATGGGCAGCCAGCCGAGCCATCCATCGTGAAGGAGGTCGACTACCTCCACCCCGACTACCGGGCGCTGATCGAGGCCTCGCCCTTCTGCGTGCTGGCGACCGCGGGACCCGACGGCCTCGACGCCTCGCCGCGAGGTGACGCCGCCGGGTTCGTGGTGATAGAGGACGAACACACCTTGCTGATGCCCGATCGCCGCGGCAACAACCGCGCCGACAGCCTGCGCAACATCGTGGCCGACGGCCGGGTGGGCCTGCTCTTCCTCATCCCCGGCGTCGGCGAGACCCTGCGGGTGAACGGAACCGCGGTCCTCTCCACCGCTCCCGCGTTGCTCCAGCGCTTCCCCATGCGCGGGCAGCTTCCCCGGTCGGTGATAGTGGTCACGGTGCAGTCGGTCTACTTCCAGTGCAGCAGAGCCATCGTCCGCAGCGACCTCTGGAATCCAGCAGCGCACGTGCAGCGCTCGGCGCTACCCAGTACCGGGCAGATGCTGGCCGACCTCAGCGAGTGCCGGCTGGGGGGCGAAGCGTACGACCGGGAGCAGCCATCCAGGGTGCAGGCCACGCTGTACTAGACGGTCAACATACACCCGTAGCAGGTGGACACCACCCACTGCGGTGAGCCTCTGTTTGCTGAGCGCCGTCGAAGCGACCAGAGGCTCGCCACGGGGCACATGTCCCAGCCGCTGGTGCTGAACCCGCCGCCTGATGCTTACGACGGGGCTCAAGCTACAGGCTGGCTTTGCCGCCGCAAACCGAGTGCCCTGGCGATCGTAGCGTCACAGCGCTGGCCTCTCGACGACGAGAGGTGAGACTTGCTCAAAGCAAGTGGACACCGCCAACTGCGGCGAGCCCTCTGTTTGCTGAGCGCCGTCGAAGCGACCAGAGGCCCGCCACGGGGCACATTACCCAGCCGCTGGTGCTGAACCCACCGCCTGATGCTTTCGACGGGGCTCAAGCAACAGGCTAGTCTCGTCACGGAGACCGAAACCGGCTTAGAAGTTCACCACGTCGAACAGCTCGAAGGCCGTGCCGTCGATGCAAGCCCACTTCGGGCCGTGCCGCGTCTCGATGGTACAGGCGTCGCATGCGCCCACCCCACAGGCGATCGGGGCGTCCACCAGGCACTGCACCGAACGCTCGCCGGGCAGGCCTGCCAGCAGCTTGGCCAGCGGCCCGTACATGGCGAAGGGCCCGCAGCAGAAGATCTGATCGGCCCACTCCCAGAACTCGGGCACCAGCTCGGTGACAAACCCCTTGCGGCCGCGGCTGCCATCCACGGTGATGATGTGACGCTCCATACCGTTCGGTAGGTATTCGTCGGGAAACAGCGCCGCTTGGGTGCCGGCGCCCTCGGCCAGCACCACCTGCCGGCCCTCGGCCAGCAGCTTGATCGCCATGCCTACCAAGGGTGATGCGCCGACGCCGCCGCCCACCAGCAGCATCTTGCGGCTTTCGGGCCGGATGGTGAAGCCGTTGCCCAGCGGGCCCATCAGGTCCACCGTCTGCCCCGCCACCATCCGCGACAGCAGGCCGGTGCCCGATCCGGACACGCCGTACAGGATGGCGATTTTGGTGGGGTAGTCCAGCTCGCCGTCAGCGCCAATGCGGTGGATGCTCATCGGACGGCGCATGAAGGGGTCAGACGTGTCGGTCACGCGGGCGAAGATGTACTGCCCGGGGATGGCTTCCGCCGCAATGTCGGGGGCGTCGAACCACATCACATTCACGCCAGGCATGAGCGAGCGATTCGAGAGGATGGTGACCTTTTGCTGCTTCAAAACAGGAGCAGCTTAGAGCGCTGCCGCTTTTGGTGTCAACCAACAAGGTCACGCGTAAGAGTTCAGTATTCGGGGGTCGGGCTCGTGGCGCCACTGTCGAACCGCGGCTTCGAGTGGCCTCGCTTCTCCCGCCCGCCCACCCTCCTAAACTTGGAGGGAGTGGGGCCCACACACCCCTGCCTGAGGGGGCTCGCTATCCCCCGGCCCACCGTTTACGGCGGCGGTACTCAGGACTCCCCTGCCGAGACGACACCCTTCAGTGCTGTGCGGTGGTGCTGCGTGGCTTTAGCCCGCAGGTTCTCAAGGCCAACTCACCAACACTGAGCCTTTACGGTTATGCCTGCTCAATGGTCGGACGGCAAGAAGCAGCCGGCGTTCTGACGAAATGTTTATCCCTTAACGATTGACTTGCATCAGCGCTGTCGATACGCTTTCCTAATGGCGCTTTCCATACGTGCCATTGCTGTCCGACAGACCTGCGGCTGCCGTGCGGCGGTACTTGGTTCCCGCAGACCAATGAGTGTCAGGGGGTAGCTGTGGACGTTGGATTCCGAAATAAACGTAGTCTATTGATAGCTTCTATGGCTGGATCGCTGCTGCTGGCGGCCTGCGGTCCGACCGCCACGCCCGCGCCTGCGGGCCCAGCCGGCGGCGGCGACACCACCGGGGCAGTGACCCCCAAGGTGAACCGCTTGGTGCTGGCCATCGACCCGCCAACCACCGAGGGCAACGAGACCCGCATGTTGGGTCAGACCACTCTGTTCCAGCTCAACCCGATGTACGAGTATCTCATCGGCCTGGACCCCACCAATGGGCAGTACCTCCCTGGGCTGGCTACCGAGTGGAAGCTGGAGCCCGACGGCACCAGCTATCGCTTCACGCTGCGCAAGGGCGTGCAGTTTCAGAAGGGCAACGGCGAGTTCACCGCCAAAGACGTGAAGTACACCTGGGAAGACCTCACCCGCGACGCCTCACTGCACGGCGAGAGCGTCTGGTATAAGAACCAGGTGAAGGCGCTGGAGACTCCCAGCGATTACGAGGTCATCTTCCGGCTGAATCCCGGTTCGGCCAACATCCTCCACAGCATTGCCCGCACCGAGCACGTGTTCGAGATCATCAGCAAGGCGCATCATGACAAGGCTGGCGACCCCACCATGGCCACCGAGCCAACGGTGGGCACCGGTCCCTACCAGTTCAAGGAGCGCTCGCTGGGCAACTACCTGCGGTACGAGCGCCGGCCCGACATCGCGCAGCATTGGGCCAAGTACCAGGTAGACTTCCCCGAGTTCGAGTACCGCTTCCAGAAGGAAGCCTCAACCCGGCTGGCGGCACTGCTGGCGGGCGAGGTGCACCTGACCGCGCTGCCCGAAGACCTGAAGGGCCAGGCCGAGAAGGCGGGCTTCAAGATCTTGCGGGGCAAGGTTGCCGGACCGCGCGCCTTCCTGAACATCAGCTGCTGCTTCCTCAAGGATGCCAAAGACCCGAACAGCGGTTACCAGCACGAGAGTCCGCTGCAAGACCTGAAGGTGCGCAAGGCGCTGAATCACGCCATCAACCGCACCGACCTCAACAAGGCCTACCTCTCGAACAAGGGTGAGACGATGTACAACTTCCACCTGCATCCCACCCGGCTGGGGTGGAATCCGGACTGGGAGAAGAACTTCCAGGCTGAGTACGGCTACGATGTGGCCAAGTCTCGCCAACTGTTGCTGGAAGCGGGCTACGGCCCCGGCAAGGCGCTGAAGACCACCCTGCACGTGCAGAATCTGCCGAACGTGCCCGGCTCGGCCGACATCGTGGAGTCGGTTGCCCAGTACTGGCGGGCCGTGGGCGTGGAACCCGTGCTTGCGAACACCGATAACGCCGAGATCACGGCGAAGCAGCGGGCGTTCGGCTATTCCAACGACTTCTTTATCTCCGGCACCAGCTCCGGCGAGCTCATCGGCACCAACGCCTACTTCTCGTCTATCCTGCCACGTAATTCGGGTATGGAGGATGTGATTGGCGACGCCATCCTGCTGAAGATCAACAACGAGCTGGACGAGAAGAAGCAGGGCGAACTGTGGCGCCAGTACGGCGACCACGTCTATAAGCAGCACTACGCCATACCCCTGTTCTGGATTCCGGCCGAAGTGGTCGCGAACACCAAGATCGTCAGCGATTGGGTGTTCCCTGGCTCCATCACGGGCACCTGGACGCACCAAGAGAACATCCGGGCGGCCAAGTAGCGAGACGTTGGGCAAGGGCCGGCTGCTGCGGTAGCCGGCTCTTGCGCGCTCAGGCGCCTGGGGTGTCCGGCAGAGTTTTGCGCCTGTCAGTCAGCTGCAGAGACCCGTTCGCCCTGAGCTTGTCGAAGGGCCAGCGGTGGGGTGGTTCGACGAGCTCACCACGAACGGAATCAGCAGTGCGACGACACCCCGCGAGACTTTGCCGCGCACCCGGCGCTCTGCCGCCGGTAGACGCAATTCGTTAAGGACTGATAGACTTCGACGCGCGCAGGGGACGGCCCGGCGCAGAGGACCGTGAGGAGGAGAACGCGATGGCATTAGACGTTGCCGGCGCCCAGGGCTTGATGACCGGCGCTCGATTTCGAGCAAGCCTAAAGGATGGACGGCGGGTGTATCTGAACGGCCAGCAGGTGGATGTCACGGAACATCCAGCCTTCGCCGGCCTGCTCGGCGAGCTTTGCCGCATGTATGACCTGCAGAGTGCCCCCGAGAATCAGGAGGTCATGACCTCCATCTCCGCTGCCTCCGGCAAGCGGGTCAGCGCCAACTATCTGCTGCCCACCAACGGCGAGCAGTTGCAGCAGCGCCGGGCGAATGCCGAGAAGTGGTCGCTGGAGATGTGGGGCCTGGTTGCCGCCAACCCCGAATTCACGGCATCGGCGCTCGTCGGCCTGCACGACTTCCGGAACGACCTGGCGGCCAAGAACCCCGCTTGGGGCGCCAACGCCGAGGCCTACGTGCGCTACGCCACCGAGAACGACCTCTTCGTCGCCCACACGATTCAAGAACCGCAGGCCCAGCGCTCGGAGCTGTACCCCGGTCAGGAGATTCGCGCCGGTTCCGACCTGGAGATCGTGGAAGAGCGCGCCGACGGCATTGTGGTGCGGGGCGCCCGGGCCTTCGCCACCATGGCGCCCCTGGCCAACGAACTGTTCGTCTTCTACCCATCGGTGCGCAAGCAAGAGGACAACGAGAAGGCCGTGCAGTGGTTCGCCTTGCCGCTCGACGCCCCCGGCGTCACCATGCTGTGCAACGAACCCCGCACCCAGCACAGCGAGGCGGACGGCCACCCGCTGGTAGCCCGCTACGGCGAGTTCGACGCTATCGTGTTCTTCGACAACGTGTTCATCCCCAACGATCGCGTCTTCCTGGTGGGAGACGCAGCGCTGGCGCAGCAAGGCCTTGAGACGCTGAAGCGGTGGATGAGCTGGAGCGGCCTGATCCGCCACTACTACCGCTGGTGGACGCTGATCGGCGTCACCACCATGCTGGCTGAGGCCCAGGGCGCAGACCTGTTCCGCAACATGCGCGACAAGCTGGGCGAGATGGTGGTCATTCCCGAAGTCTTCAAAACCGCACTTGGTGGGGTCGAGGCTGAGGCGGCGATGACCACCGGCGGCCTGTTCCGCCCGGCGTCGTCCCTGGCGTGCGCCATCTACGCCACGCAGTACAACAGCCGGATTCTGGACCTGTGCAAGGACATCGCCGGCGGCAACATTCTGCTGCAGCCCAGCGAGGCCGACTTGGCCAACGGCGACCTGCGGCCCATGCTCGAGGAGTTCATGGCCTCCCGTAACCTGCCGGTCGCCGAGACCGCCCGCCTGTTCCGGCTGGCCTGGGACCTGATGGGCGACGGCACCGGCGTGCGGCGCGACATCTACGAGCGGTGGCTGCACGGCGACATCGTCAGCAACAAGAACAAGATGTTCCTGCAGTACGACAACACCCGCACCGCCGCCCGCATCAAAGAGATGATCAGCAAGCCGCTCCCCGTGGGCGACGCACCGCCGGTGTGGTCGCTTATGGAGTACGGGCGCAACTAACCAGTCACCGCCAGAAAGAGGTAGCACGCAATGGCAGACCTATCGCTCGACGTTTCCAACGCTAAAGGC
>CAXNDA010000116.1:0-5888 GCA_964200875.1 Chloroflexota bacterium
ACACCTGCGCTACTTCTCGATCCGCCCGGCCGTGAGCCGGGTACCGTTGGCCTGGGCCGCCATTGCTGCCACCGGGCCGGTCATTACCGATGCGTCTTCCGGCACCGGTAGTCGCAAGGTGACCACCCCGGGCAGGCCGTCCGCGGTTACTGCGGCCACCCCGGCGAATTCACCATGCTGGGTGACCACGCGCACCCGGTCGCCATCGGTCACACCGTGGCGGGCTGCGTCATCGGCGTGCACCTGCAATACATCATCGTCCCACGGCCGAGAGTGTGGATCTTCCCGGGCGGTTTGTACCTCCAGATGGTAGGCCAGCGGTTCGTAGCCGATGGCCACCAGCAGCGGGAACGTTGCGTCGGTGGTGATGGGGTTCTGGGGCAGCGCCACCGGCCGGAACCGCGCCTTGCCGCCGGGAAAGCCGTCCGTGTAGAGCACCGGCGCACCCCACTGTCGGCCGCCCTCGGCCAGTGCCGGGTACGATAGGCCAGCGTAGGCCGGTGTCGCCTGCACCGCCTGCTCGAACACCTCGGCGGCGTCGGCCGCCTGGAAGCCCTGCGCTCCCATGGCCGTGGCCAGCGCCTGCAGCATGCGCCAGACCGGCTCGGTGCGGTCCGGGGCAGGCAGTACGGCCTCGGTCTTCTGCACCCGGCGTTCACTGTTGGTTGCGGTGCCCTCCTGCTCCAGCGGGGCTGTGAGCGGAAGCACCACGTCGGCCATCTGGGCGGTAGCGTCCAACGCTGTCGAGGCCACTATGACGAACTCAGCCTGGTCAATCGCCGCCGCCGCGCTGCGGGTGGCGTCGAGTCCGGCAACGTCTGCACCGGCGATGAACAACGCCTTCGCATGGCCCGACCGTGCGGCTTCCAAGGCTTCGGGCACCGTCGCTGTACCCAGGCCCAGGTCGCTCAGGCCCTGGGTGTTGCCGCCCGAGCGCAGCATGTGGATGCCGGCGCCGGTCTTGCCGATCTGCCCCGTCAGCAGCGCGAGATCGACAAGCGCCGCCACCGCGCCGGTGTCGTTGGTGAACTGGGTGATACCGGCGTCGTACACGATAGCCGAGCCTGCGGCGGTGGCGAAGGCCCGCGCCGCCTTGCGGATGTCGGCCTCGGGCACGCCGGTAAGTTCTGCGCAGCGGGCCGGTGTCAGCGCCGCCAGCGAGGCCTGCAGGGCGTCCAGGCCCTGGGTGTTGGCGACCACGAAGTCGGCGGCGGTCAGCTTCTCCTCGATGATCGTGCTTAACAGTCCAGCGATGAGCGCGCTCTCGGTGCCGGGGCGGTACTGCAGCCACTGTTGCGCCTGCTGATTCAGCTCGATCTGGCGGGGGCTGGCGACTATCAACGTGCCTCCGGTGAAGCGGGCGGTGCGCCGGGCCTGCCAAGCCGCAATGGGATGGCTGGCCTGCGGGTCCGAGCCAAACACCAGCACACACTTGGCGGCTGCAATATCGTCGAGCGGGTTGGTGGATGCCGCAATGCCCAGCATACCCGCCAGCGGTTCCACGAGGGCTGCGTCGTCCACCGGGCTGTGGATGGCGGGAGCGCCGCCGCTCATGACTTCGCGGGCGAAACGGTTGAGCACGAAGCCGTCTTCGTTGGTGAGGCGCGACGAGAGGATGGACGCAAAGGAGCCCTTGTAGGCGGGCAGCTTCTCGGCGAGGAAGGCCAGCGCTTCGTCCCAGGTAGCCTCCGCCAGCTTGCCATCGCGCCGGACCAGCGGGCGTCCCACCCGGCCGGGGGCCGATGACTGCACGCCCAACGCCTGCCGCCCGCGTGCGCAAGACACGCCGTGGTTCGCCTCGCTGGCGCGATTGGCCGACGCCCGCAGGAACGTGTTGTCCTTCACCTCGACGTCGAGGGTGCAGCCGGCTGAACAGAGGGTGCAGGTGGTGCTGACGACCTGATCGGCCACACCCTTCCACTTGCTCGGCTTGTCCAGAATCGACGCCACCGGACACACGTCGACGCATGCGCCGCAGCTGTCGCACCCCACCCCCTGCAGCGGGAGGTCGAAGCTGGTGCCGATCTTCGCCTCAGGTCCCTTATAGGTCAGTTCGTAGCACGAGAGGCCGCGCACTTCATCGCAGGCTCGCACGCAGCGGGTGCACAGAATGCACTCGTTGAAGTCGAGTTCCACAAAGGGGTTCTCGCGCCGGATCGGCAGTTCTTTATGGTCCGGCCCATACCAGGAGTGGCGCTCCTGGTAGTACCGCATGGGGTAGCGGTGCATCTCCATCTCTTCGGAGGTGCTCTGGAACTCGCAGCGGCCGTTCTTGGCGCAGGTCAGGCATCGATAGGTGACCACCGCATCGCGTAGGCACACGCCCTGGATGCCGCAGTGCTCCTGCCGGTGACAGCTCAAGCAGCGGTCGGGGTGGTCGGCCAGAATCAGGCTCATCACGCCGCGCTGCATGTCCAGCACTTCCGGCGTCTTGGTCCAGATGATCTGGCCCTCGGCGGTGGGCGTGGTGCAGGATGTCGGCAAACCGCGCGCACCCTCGATGTTCACCACGCAGACGCGGCAGCCGGCGAACACCGACAGCCCTTCATGGAAGCAGAGGTGGGGGATGCGCACGCCAGCGCGCTCGGCGGCCAGCACCAGCGGAATGCCCTTCTCGACCTCGTATTCCTGACCGTCGATGCTTACTTTGACGGTTTCCACGGTGGCTCCTGATGGGGTTCGGTAGCGGTAATTCCCAAGTTAGGCGTAGCGGACTTCCCGCACCGGGGCGACAAACGTGGTGTGAGGACCCACGTCGACGGCGTCGGGAGCGGCCACCTTGCAGAGGCCACAGCGGATGCACTTGTCCTGCACGACGATAGCACTGGCGCCAGACATGACAATGGCGTCGACCGGACAGGAGGCGACCAGCGCCGTTGCCACCGCGCCTGTGGCTTTAGCGGGGTCGATGGTGTATTGCACCAGGTCGCGGCAGGCGCCGGAGGGGCAGCGGTGCTCGAAGACGTGGGCCTCGAACTCGGCCTTGAACCACTTGTAGGCGGCGTTGAAGGGCTTGGGAGTGAACTGGCCGTGCACACAGTTGGCGTTGTTCATCACCAGCTCCAGGTGCTGCATGATCGCCAGGTCGTCTGCCACTGCGATGCCCTTGGTCATGCGGTCCAGAATGTCGACCATGCGCATGGAGCCGATACGGCAGGTGGTGCAGCGGCCACAGCTCTCCTTCATGTCGAAGTGGGTCAGCCACTTGCACAGGTCCACAATGCAGTCGCGCTCGTCCAGAAAGATCAGCCCGCCCGAACCCATGATGGTGCCCTGCGAGTTGAAGTTCGCCGGATCCAGCCCAGTGTCGATCCAGTCGGCGGGAATCACCCCGCCCAGCGGGCCGCCCTGCTGGATGCCCTTGAACGTGTGCCCTTCACCCAACCCATCGCCGCAGGTCTCCATCAGCGTGCGGATGGGCGTGCCCATGTCCACTTCCACAATGCACAGGCGGTTGATGCGCCCGCTCAGGCTGAACAGCTTGGTGCCCTTGTTGGCGCCCAGGCCCACACTCGAGAACCACTCCGGCCCGTTGGCTAAAATGCCCGGCACATAGGCGTAGGTCTCCACGTTGTTCACGTTGGTCGGCTTCATGAACACGCCAGCCTGCGCGGGGAACGGCGGCTTGATGCGGGGCATGCCGCGGGAGTCCTGAATCGACGAAATCAGGCCCGTCTCCTCGCCGCACACGTAGGCGCCGGCGCCTCGCACCACTTCCATGTCGTAACTGAAGTCGGTGCCCAGGATGTTCTTGCCCAGCAGGCCGCGGGCCCGCGCCTGGTCCAGCGCCTTGCGGACGCGTTCGACCGCCAGCGGGTACTCGTCGCGAATGTAGATGAAGCCGTAGGGGGCGCCGGTGACGTAGCCGCCGATGGTCATGCCCTCGATGACGAGGAACGGGTCGCTCTCCAACAGGATACGGTTGACGAACGCCCCGGGGTCGCCCTCGTCGGCGTTGCACACCAGGTACTTCTCGCTGCCGCGGGCCGTACGCAGAAAGTCCCACTTGCGGCCCGCCGGGAAGTTAGCGCCACCGCGTCCGGTCAAGTTGCCGTCCAGCAGCAGCTTGACGATGTCCTCCGGCGAGAGGCCGTCCAGCGCCTTGTCCAAGCCCGCATAGCCGCCGGTGGCTAGATAATGGTCGACGTTCTCGGGATCGGTCTTGCCCATGCGAGCGAGCAGGTTGCGCCGTTGCACCTGAAAGTATGGCTGCTGGCTGAAGGGGACGATGCCGCCGATGGCCGTCTCGCCCTCAGTACCCAGCGCCAGGTCGGGCCGAAGGTTGCCGGCGAACACGTCGCGCAACCACTGTGGGGCGTCAGCTGCTGTCACAGGGCCGTAGACGATGGGCGCCTGCCCCGGCAAGCTCACCCGAACCAGTGGCTCGGCCCAGCACATGCCGTTGCCGCCCACAATCCCCACGTCGGCGTCGATACCCTGGTCAGCTACCGCCGTGCGGATGGCCGCTAGCGTCGCCTGGGCGCCGCGGTGCTGCGCGCCCGAGTCCATGCTCACCTGAATCAGCGCTCGTGACGGGCGGGAGGCGGTCTGCGCCAGGGCGACCAGCGCCTGGTATGCCTGCATCTAGGCGCTCACCTGACTGTGAATGCGTCCAGCGAGCTGTTGCGCAGCACTCACCTCGACTGGCCCTTCAGGCTTGCCGTTGACATAAACCAGCGGCGCCAAGTGACAATGCCCAGCGCACTCCACCTCGTGAATGGCGACGTCGGGGAAGGCTGCATGCTCCCCGCTCAGGCCAAGCCGGTATTCGAGGATTTGCTTCACGACTTCAGCGCCCTTGATGTGGCAGGTGGGACCCAGACACATGCCCACCGCTACCTTAGCGGGTGGTACGGTTCTGAACTCCGAGTAGAAGGTGAGGGTGCCGAACAGCGTGGAGGGGTGAATGCGGAATGCCGAGGCCATCGGCTCCATTGCCTCCTGCGGCACGTAGCCGAAGGCCTCCTGTATCCGGTGAAACACGTGCAATAGCACGCCCTGCCGCCCGCGATACTCGTTAACAATCTGGTCGATCGTCTCGCCGGTCCTGCTCTGCAGCATGCGTCAGCTAACCTGCCGGGTGGGCCACGGCATCATCGACCTGGAAGCGCCGCGGGAGTGGACGCCCGACGCCCCAATACGAGAACCCTAGCTCATACATGCGGATGGGGTCGTAGATGTTGCGGCCGTCTACCAGTACCGGATACCGCATGGCCGACTTCAGGCGCAGCATGTCCAGCTTCCTGAACTCATTCCACTCGGTTACCACCACCAGACCGTCCACGTCTTGGGCCATGGCATACGGGTCGTCGTACAAGTCGACGTTCGGCAACAGCGCCTCTTCACGAACCCGCTCAATGGCGGCGGGGTCGTAGGCTCGCACCGAGGCGCCCTCGCTTTCGAGCAGGTGGATCACCTCTAGCGAGGGAGCCTCGCGGATATCGTCGGTCCCCGGCTTGAAGCTGAGGCCGAGAATGCCGATGGTCCGGCCCTCGAGCCCGCGCCGTCCAGCCAAGGGGAAGGCGTCCAGCAGCTCCCGGAGGCGCTGCACGACGACGCGGCGCTGATCGCGGTTGATGTCCATGACCGCGCGCAGCAGTTGCGGGTGGCACCCGTGGATCGCCGCCATGTGTTCCAGCGCCCGCACGTCTTTGGGCAGGCAGCTTCCGCCGTAACCGAGCCCGGCGTCGAGATAGCTGCTGCCGATACGAGGATCGAGCCCCATACCGCGCGCCACCTCCCGCACATCGGCCCCTACCTTTTCGCAGACCGCCGCAATCTCGTTGATGAAGGCGACGCGCGTGGCCAGGAACGCGTTCGAAGCGTACTTGATCATCTCGGCCGTATTCAGGTCGGTGATGATGATGGGGCAGTCATAGGAGCTATAC
>CAXNDA010000117.1:0-5876 GCA_964200875.1 Chloroflexota bacterium
GACGAAGCATCCCCCGCTTCACCTGACGGTTTGCGTCGAGCCTCGCCCCTGTGAGGCGCGTGCCCCGGGCTGACCGAATGCCCTTGGGGGCTGCCCCACCGTCACCCTCAATCCCGTTTGTCCTGAGCTCGTCGAAGGGCGCCGATAGGAGGCAACCGCTACCCAAGAGTCCTCCGGGGCGGGGTTCGGGCGGCGGACAAGCCCGTGACCAGCCCTTGATCTGCCGTTCTCGCTCCAACGCCTCGTACCTCGTGGGGAACTCGTCCATAAACACCAACGTAACGGGTCTCCTGGTGCTGGTGTACCCACCTATCTCCCCGCTGGTGTGGGATGCCAAGCGGGTTTCGATATCATCGGTATGCCCGGTGTAGTGGCTACCGTCGTTGCAGCGGAGGATGTACACGTTGAACGCCATGATCGCGCTTTCCTAACCTACCAGTCTCGTGTCACCTGCACGTTGCGGACGTCCGGGGCGTTGGGTGTGGTTCGACGTGCTCACCACGAACGGATACCCAGGGTCGACGTTATTGGAGCTGGAGGTCGACGATAAACCGGAAACGTCGAAAGGTATCCAGCAGTGTGTCTACATCGGGGCCCAAGCGCGCTCGGGAAAGCCCGAAATCCTTCCAAATCAGGGTCCACCCGGTTTCTGGCGCACCGAAGCCTCCGCTTATGCAGTCCTCCAGAGCATCGAAGTTCGCGCCAAAGTACCCGCCGGGACCGTTGATGGCCTCCCCAAGTGCCACAAAGAATTCCTGAAGGCTTGAGAAGTCCCGTCCATCAAGCTCATACGTTGGACGGTCAGCGGGCATTGGCATGCCTCCCGCCCACCCACTTACCGCTTCTGGGTCAGCACGTCCACCAACACTGGACGCTGCTCGTCGCGCACCGCGTGGATGGCCTGGCGGAGGACAGCGCCCAGCTTGTCGGGGTCGCCCACGGGGCCGAAGCCCTCGATGCCGAAGCTCTTGGCCAGCCCCGCGTGGTCCACGTTAGGGTTATCGATCATGATGCCGTTGCCGAGATCGTCGGTGGGGCGCTCGCGGTCGCGCGCCATGAAGCTCTGGTGACCCTCGTCCTGATAGTAAGCCCGGTTGTTGAAGATGATCTGCAGGACGGGGATGTTGTAGTGCGATGCCGTCCACATGGCGTTGGAGGTCATCAGAAAGTCGCCGTCGCCCGAGATGTTGATGCACACCCGGTCGCGGTCGGTCATGCCCAGGCGCCCACCCAAGGCCGCTGGGTAGCTGTAGCCCAGGCCGCCGCCGCCCCCGCCGCCGGTGAAGCTCTGCGCCGGATCGCTGAAGTCCATCATGCCGCGTGGCTGGCGGTTCATGGCCCAAGGCGTGTTCTGCACCTGCGCCCAGATCTCGCCATACAGCCGCGCCGCCGAGATGGGCGCCAGGCCCCAGTCTCGCTGCGACCGCTCCTGCACGCGCGTCAGCGCTTCGTTGTGCATGACCTCCACGCTGGCCCGGCGCTGGGCGGCCTTATCGCGCGCCGCTGGGTAGCGGCCCTGCTCGCTGCGCACCAGCTCCAGCAGCTCCGGCAGCGCCACCACCGGGTCGGCGCCTATCAGCACATCGACCGCGGGCAGGCGCTCGTAGTCGGTGGCCCACGAGTGCACCAGGTACTCGGTCATGGTGATGTGGATGACCTTCGCGGCGTCTTGGATGTGGGTCGGCTCGAGCCCGCGCTGATGCGGCACCGGGGCCACGTTGCCCAGGCCCAGCACATTCAGCGCCAGCACGACGTCCGCCCGCTTCAACGCCGCTTCGCTGGAGAGGCTGAGGTCGAGCGGGTGGTTGCTGGCGAAGCTGATGCGGCCGCCACGGTCGATCACGCCGCAGCCCAGGGCCTCTGCCAGGTCGCGCAGGTGCCCGAACGCGCCTGCCTCCCGGCCGACGTCCTCTACCAGAATCACCGGCCAGTCGGCCGCCACCAGCAGGTCGACCGCCTCGGCCAGCGCCGTCCGGTTGGGCGCGGGCGAGGCGGCAGGCAGGTAGCGGCGGGGGTCGGGCACCGTGATGGGCGCCGCAAGCCGGTCCTCCTGCAGGTCAACGTCGAAGCACACGTAGACCGGGCCGTGGGGTTCGGTCATCATCACCTTGTGAGTGCGCAGCATGCTCTCGGGGAAGCTGGCGATGCTGGCCGGCTGGTCATCGAGCTTCACGTAGTCGCGCACCTGATTGCCTTGCACCAGCGCTGTGTGCACCCAGTCGATATGCGGCCGGCGCATCGAGGCGTCCATCGGTCCGGTGCCGCCCAGCACCATGACCGGGGCGCGGTCGCACCAAGCGTTGAAGATGGCCATGGCGCCGTGTTGCAGACCGACGATGTTGTGCAACGCCGCGGCCATCGGCTTGCCGGCGGTCTTCCAGTAGCCGTGGCCCATTGCCACCGCGATCTCCTCGTGGGTGCAGGTGATGATCTTTGGAGCGCCGGGAATGCGGAAATTGACCAACGAATCGTGCAGGCCGCGGAAGCTGGCGCCGGGGTTGATGGCGATGTACTCGTAGCCGAGTGACGCCAGCAGCTCGACAATGAGGTCGGACCCGTAGACTGCTTGGCTTAACCGTCCGCCGCGGGTAGGTGTTGGGGCTGGCTCCATGGGAACGCTCTCCTATGACCAAGGGTGGTTAATGCGTGCAGAGGATTGTGCCGGTTAGCATACCGCATTCTACGCCGCCTTCGACGCTACCTATTAACGCCATGCAGCCACTACATCTAGCTATGGTCAGCGCGCAAGCAGCACTATCTAGTAGTAATACTCTTAGCATTGCTCCACAGGGTATGCACTTTCACATAAATGCGTCTTGTGGTTTAGTTCACATGTTCTGCTTGTTCATAGAGATATCTAAATGCTATAGTCGCGCAGTCGCTCTTTGTAGGGGCTGCGCTCTACTCCCAGGCGAATAAGGGCGATTCGCACCGAGGTCTGAGATGGCACTAGACTGGCTGAACCGCCGGAAAGAACGAGAGTCTCAGCGGGCAGCGCTGGCACACCGGATTCCCCCAGGCCAGGAACTGACCGACAAGTGGCCGGTGCTGCATTACGGCGATGTGCCGAAGTTCAAGCCCGAGGCTTGGGACTTCAGCATTAGCGGGTTGGTGGCGCACCCACAGCGCTTCACGTACGAGCAGTTCAACGCGCTGCCTCGCGTTACGGAGACCTACGACATTCATTGCGTGACGGGGTGGAGCAAGCTGGACAACACCTGGGAAGGTGTGCGGGTGCGGGATCTGCTGGAAGCGGCCGGCCCCCTGCCCACAGCGACATACGTGATGGTGCACGGCGACAACGACTACACCACCAACGTGCCGCTTGACCTGCTGCTGGAGGATGGTTCGCTGGTAGCGAACAAGCACAACGGGCAGGACATTGAGCCGGCGCACGGCTGGCCCTACCGGCTGGTGCTGCCCCGGCTGTACTTCTGGAAGAGTGCGAAGTGGGTACGCAGTTTCGAACTTATGGACACCAACGAGCGCGGCTTCTGGGAACGTTACGGGTACCACAACAATGGCGACCCCTGGACAGAAGAACGTTACTCGTGGCAGGAGGGATGAACAACGCTGCATGAGTAGCATTCGCGATCTGATTCAACTGCAGGATATCGACACCGCTCTCGCCACGCGCCGTACCCAGCTCACTGAGCTGCAGCGACGCATGGAGGACACCGCCTACATCGACGATTTGACCCAGCAACGAGACACCCTCACCGGCGTCATCGCCACCACCCAGCGCGAGGCCCGCGACGCCGACGCCGAGGTGCAGAGCACCCGCGCCCACCTTGCCACCGTAGACGGCAAGCTGTATGACGGCACGGTGCGCAACCCCAAGGAGCTGGTGGCCCTGCAGCAAGACGCCGACATGATCCGCGGTCAGCTCGGCAAGCTCGAGGAAGCGGCCCTCATCATCGCCAGCCGCCTTGAGGCACAACGGGCGTCGATGACGGCCATCGTCGACCAGTTGGCGGCAGCCACCGCCGAGCACCAGGCATTGGTCGCCGAACTCACCGGCCAGAAGCAGACGCTCGACGTTGAGGTGGCCGAGCTGGATGGGCGGCGTGCCTTGGTCACCGGCAAAGTGCCGGCGGCCGACCTACGGGTCTACACCACCATGTTCACCTCTCGTCAGGGCCGGGCCGTGGCCAGAGTGGAGCGCACGCTGTGTCAGGGATGCCGGGTGAACCTACCCTCGGTGGTGGTACAGCGGGTGCGCACCAGCCCCAACCTGGTGCAGTGTCCGAGCTGCGGACGGATTCTGTACACCTAGTGCGCTGCCGGGCTGGAGGAGCTTCGTGGATGCTATAGGGTACTTTCGCCAACCACCGGCGACAACCCCGCAGGACGAGCAGGTGCTCACCCTTCAGGAGCAGGAGGAGCAATTCTTCAGCTTCTGCCGGGCGCATGGCTATCAGCCGGTCGCGACCTTTATGGACCCCATCGCCGGCCCCGGAGCCCGCGGCTTCCGGCAGCTCCGCGAGTACGTGAGCCAGCCCGACCGTGGGTTCACGGTAGTCGTCCTCTCGGCCTTGGAGCACCTCTCCAGCGATGCACGAGAGGTCGTCGAACGCGTGCTCGACCTCGAGCAGACCGGCGTGCAGATTGCGCTGATCGGTGATGACGCAGGCGGCGACCGCGTGGAAGCAGCGCTGGACTACTGGCGCGAGCACCGCACCCGGTCGGGTCTCAGCACGCGCGCTATGGACTCGCTGCGCAACAAGGCAATGCTCGGCTTGGGTTTGGGTAAGACGCCCTACGGTTACCGCATTGCGGAGAACGGCCGTCTGGAAGTGGTGCCCAACGAGGCCGACGTGGTGCGCCGCATCTACGCGATGTACCTAGAGCAGGGACTCGGCCTGCGGCTGATTGCCCGCACCCTGAACGACGAGAACGTCTTCACCCGGCGCGGCAAGCGCTGGAGCGTGGTGACCATTCGCGATATTCTGCGTAACCGCGCCTATGCCGGTACCTATCTGCGGTTCGGTGTTCGCATTACCGGCAGCCACGAGGCGATCATCCCCACCGAGGCGTTCCGGGAGGCACAGCGCCGGCGCGAAAGCACGCCAAGCGTTGCCCACAGTGGCAATGAGGAGGGCTTCGCGCTCTCCGGTTTGGCATACTGCGGCTCGTGCGGCGGACGGATGATCGGCGTGAGCCGCAAGCAGAGCTGGGCCCGCAAGCGAGACGGCGGACGCTCGGAGGCGACCTATCGCTACTATCGCTGCGGTTCACGGGTGAACCAGAGCGTCTGCTCGTACCACACTTGGCGGTCCGATGACTTGGAGCGTGCCGTGCTGGCCGCTATTGGCGCAGCACTCGACCCCGCCATTGAGCAGGTGCAGGACACGCCGGCGGCCGAACTCCGAACGCTGGTGCAGGGGCGCCTCAAGGTGCTCAACACCCGCTTCAATCGCTACTTAGACGGCACGACCAAGGGCACCCACGATCTGGTGCGATTGCGCCGCCTCTCCTACCCGCTGTTGCGCGAACAGCAGCGCCTGCGCGACCGCCTGCTCGATCTCGACGCAGCCGGCGGACGCGAGGCGCTCCGAGCCGCCTGGTGGCAACAGCAGCGGGAACGCCTGCACGACCTGACCACGCACTGGGCCACCCTGCCGCAGGAAGACCGACGGCTCGCCGTGGGCGATCTGATCCGGCGGACTACCGCCACCGACGGCGCGCTGCAGGTGGAGTTGCTGGGGTAGAACCCACAGCGCGAACCCCCGAGTGGGGAGTGCTGGGCGCCTCTCTTGTACGCGCCCAGCGCGGGCCACTCCTGTCAGTAAGAGTTCAGAGCTGGTGAGTTGACCTTGAAACCTGCGGGCTAAAGCCACGCAGCACCACCACGTTGCACTGATGGCATCGTCTCG
>CAXNDA010000118.1:0-5802 GCA_964200875.1 Chloroflexota bacterium
GTAACGCAGCGGCTCCACCAAACTGAACTGCATTTTGCTTGGCAGTCCGCCCACGTTGTGGTGACTCTTGATGGTGGATGCGGCCTTGCTGCCCGACGCGCTCTCGATGACGTCCGGGTAAACCGTTCCCTGAGCCAGGAAGTCAACGGGGGCGAGGGATGCCGCTTCCGTCTCGAACAGCCGGATGAAGGTCTCGCCCACCACCTTGCGCTTCCGCTCGGGCTCGGTGATGCCCTTCAGGTTGTTGAGGAACAGGTCGGTGGCGTCGACGTAGCGAATGTTCCACTGCAGGTTGCGCTGGAAGGTGTCGAGCGTGCGCTCCGCTTCTTCGCGTCGTAGCAGGCCGTTGTTGACGAAGATGCAGGTGAGCTGGCTGCCGATGGCCTCGTGCACCAACCGGGCGCAGACCGCCGAGTCGACACCGCCGGAGAGCGCTGCCAGCACCTTGCCGCCGCCGACCTGCTCCTTGATCTTTTGGACCGACTCGTTCACAAAGTTGCCGGGCGTCCAGGTGCCGGAGCAGCCGCACATGTCGTACAGAAAGTTGTGCAATAAGTCCCGGCCGATGGTGGTGTGCGTCACCTCGGGGTGGAACTGCAACCCCACGTAACCGCGGTCGTTGCCCATGGCGGCCACCGGCGAGTTGCTGGTGTAGGCCAGGGGCCGGAAGCCGGGTGGCAGCTCCTCCACGCGATCACCGTGGCTCATCCATACCTGCGAGCTTGGAGGCAGGTTGTGCAGCAGCGGACTATCGTCGACGCTGCGCTGGAGTTGGGCGAACCCGTACTCACGGTGCGTGCCGGCTGCTACCCGCCCGCCCAACTGGTGGGCCAACAACTGCATGCCGTAGCAGATGCCGAGGATGGGGACGCCGCACTCGAACACCCAACTCGGCGCCAGCGGCGCATCGGCGTCGTACACGCTGGCCGGCCCGCCGCTCAGGATGATCCCTTTGGGGTTCATGGCGGCAACGCGCTCCCAGGGGGCGTCGTAGGGCACCATCTCGCAATAGACGTGCTGCTCGCGCACGCGCCGGGCGATGAGCAGGCTGTACTGCGCGCCGAAATCGATAATGACGACGCATTCTCGTGGCTCTGCTCCGCCGATCACCTGCGCCGGCAGCACACCAGCCTTCCCCTCGGCGATCTCCAGGTAGGTGGAGACCTCCACGTCTCCGGTAGGGTGAGTGCGGGCGCCTCGAACGGGCTCAGGTGGCTGGGGCATCATCCCTCCGGTGGTTTGCGGTGCAGGTGAACCACTAGATATTGTGGTGGGCAGAAGCTCACCCCACTAGCGGCAGGTCGGCTTATTTTACCATGTAGCGGTACTGCAGAGCACGCGCTGCGCCCCTGGCGAGAGAAAGTCCGCCTCACTGGGGCGTCGATATGCTCGCTAAACCTCTTGACCAGTCACAGGCAGTAGTACAGAATCGATGGGTGCTCTGGCAAATGGGCGTTTCGCGGAGATTTTAGTAGATTTGGCGTCACTACAGGTCGCTGCTCAACCTCGTGAATCCTTGGTGTGGCTCACCATTGGGTCGGCCGCGGCATTCCTTGGCGTGAGCGAAGGAGCACTGCGCACCTGGGCGGATCAGGGCGAGGTGCCAAGCCACCGGACGCCGGGCGGGCACCGTCGCTTTCTGCGGACGGAGTTGCAGGCCATGCTCGTGGCATCGGTCGCCGGCGCTCCCGATGACCTGGAGGGCAAGGCGCTGACCCTCATCCGCCGGCGTATGGCTGGCCGAACCCGGGGCCACGGCGATCTGTTCGCCCACCTTACCGACACTGAGAAGGTGCTGTTGCGCGAGCAAGGCCGCCGCTTGGTGGGACTGGCCGCGGAATACGTGGCGAATCCACGCCGGCGCACCAGGCTGGCCCAAGAGGCGTTTGAGATCGGCACTGCCTACGGCCTCTGCCTGGTTGGGCACAACCTGCCGCTGAGTCAGGCTATGGACACCTTCGTCTTCTTCCGCAACCTCGTGACCGAGACCGCAGGTACCTCGCAGCGCGCTGCCGGAACTACTGCCGGGCATGATGCTCAGCGGGTGCAGGGCCTGCTCGATCAGGTGATGCGCGGCCTCGTCCACGCCTACGAGCGGCCCCGGGCGGCAGGCGCTGTGGCCCTGGTGGCGCAGGCATAGCCATGGCAGCCTTTTACCCGGTGTTTCTGGATCTGCGCGGCAAGGCCGTCCTCATAGTGGGCGGGGGCGTTGTCGCCGAGCGTAAGGTTGAGCAGTTGCTGCCTGCCGGCCCCGCTATCACCCTGATCAGCCCCGAGGTCACGCCCCAGGTGGCGCGCTGGGCGGCCGATGGGGCTATCATCCACATGCCGCGGGCCTATGAGGCCGGCGACATCAACGGCGCGTCATTGGTCATCGCTGCCACCGACGATGTCGCCGTGAACCGCACGGTGGCCGATGCGGCGCGGGCAGAGCGCATTTGGGTGAACGCGGTGGACGACGTGGAGTATTGCGACTTCATTGCCCCCGCGGTGGTGGAACAAGGTGACATAACCGTTGCTGTATCCACGGGCGGTAAGAGCCCGGCCACCGCGCGTTTCCTGCGCCGCCAGCTCGAAGCGTTCCTTTCGGCCGATTTCGCCGTATTGCTCGGCATTGCCGAAGAGGCCCGCCTGCGGTTACGGCGCGAAGGGCTCCGGGTGCCGTCGGATGAGTGGCAGACCGCACTTGATGGCGGCGTGCTCGACCTGGTGCGCAGCGGGCAGACCGCCGCCGCCCGTGAGCGGCTGTACGACAACCTGGTACATGTGAAGGTGGGTTGACCCATGCCCCTGCTCTTGGTCGGTACCAACCATCACGTGGCGCCCCTCGCCATACGCGAGCGCCTAGCGCTCACGGCTGAGCAGGGCGAGCATCTCTTGGCCAGCCTGTTGACCTATGTGCCTAACGCTGTGGTGCTGGCAACGTGCAACCGGACCGAAATCTATGTGACGGCCCACAACACGACGGTGGGCGCACAGCACGTGTACCAGTTTCTCTCCGAATGGACCGGTATTCCGGTGGCCGACCTGCGGCCACATCTGTACGCCATGCAGGACTGGGATCCGCTGCGCCACCTGCTGCGGGTTGCTTCGGGGCTCGATTCGATGATCATCGGCGAGGAGCAAATCTTGGGGCAGGTGCGCTCGGCAGTCGAGCTGTCGCGCTCGCGGGACGCGCTGGACGCCGTGCTGTCGGCGGCGTTCACGCAGGCGCTGCGCACCGGCCGCAAGGTGCGATCAGACACTCGCATCAGCCGAAACGCCGTCTCCGTGAGTTCTGCCGCCATCGACCTCGCGCAACAGCGCCTCGGCGGCTTGCGCGACAAGCATGCGCTGGTCGTTGCGGCTGGGGAAGCGGGGGAGCTGGCCGCACGGGCGCTGAACGGCCGCGGCTTGGCGGGCATGCAGGTGACCTCGCGCACGCAGGCCCATGCGGAGGCCTTGGCCCGGCAACTGCAGGCCGAGCCGGTGCCTTTCGACGACCTGGTGACCGCGCTGAGCGCTGCTGACGTCGTGGTGACCTCGACCGGGGCGCCCGGCGTGATACACACGTACGACATGGTGCGGCAGGCGATGGCCGGTCGCGCCAGCCGCCCGCTGGTGATTCTGGACATTGCCGTACCGCGCGACGTTGAACCATCGGTCGGTACCATCCCCGGTGTCACGCTATACAACATCGAAGATGTGCAGCAGTTTGCCGAAGCGAATCTCAACCTGCGCCGGCAGGAGGTCGAGTCGGCCGAGGATATCGTCGCGGCCGATGTGAGTGCGTTTCAGCGGTGGTGGCAAACCCAGGAGGTCTTGCCCACTGTCCGTCAGATTCAACAGAAGGCCGAAGCGATCCGTCAGTTGGAACTGGAGCGCACCCTACGCCGCCTGCACCTGACGGAGCAAGACCAAGAAGCGGTGACGGCGATGACTCGCGCCATCGTCAAGAGGCTGCTGCATGACCCACTGATGTACCTGAAGGCGCGGCGCAGCGGGGAGGACTCGCTCGAGGTGGTCCGGTCGCTCTTTGACCTGGAGACCGAGCCGCAGGCTGTACCACAGTCCGCCGGCCCCATCGCCTGATGTGGACCTTCGACCGCCCGCTGGTCATCGGTACCCGCTCGAGCAGGTTGGCCTTGGCACAGACGCACCTGGTATCGCAATTGCTGCGTCAAGCCCATGGCGAGCGGCTGGCGATTCAGGTGCGGAACCGCGACACCGAGGGTGACCATAGCCAGCAGGCGAACGTACCCCTGAAGGACCTGGCGGGGCGAGGTGTGTTTGTGAAGGACCTTGAGGCCATGTTGCTGGACGAGAGCGCCGACCTGTTGGTGCACAGCCTCAAGGATGTGACCACCGACCTTGCGCCGGGCCTCTCGCTGGTGGCGCTGCCAGAGCGTGAGGATCCTCGAGACGTGTTGGTGACCCGCAGCAGCGCCCCGTTCGCCGGCCTGCCTGCCGGCGCCCGAGTGGGGACCAGCAGTCCGCGGCGTACGGCGCAGCTCGCCGCCTACCGGCCCGACCTGTTGTTCGTCCCGATTCGGGGTAACGTGGATACCCGCTTGCGCAAGATGGACACCGGCGAAGTGGAGGCCGTGGTGCTGGCCGCCGCCGGTCTGCTGCGGCTGGGGGCGGGTGAGCGCATCACCGAATATCTGGACCCTGATATCTGCATGCCCGATCCGGGGCAGGGGGCGCTGGCGATTGAGGCTCGTTCGAACGACACCTCGGTGGCCGCGCTCCTCGCGCCCATCGACCACCCTGCGACGCGGGCTGCGGTGACCGCCGAGCGGGCGCTGCTGCAGGCGCTGGGCGGCGGGTGCAGCCTGCCGGTAGGCGCCTTGGCCACGGTCGCTGGCGCCGTCATCACGCTCCGGGCGGTGGTCTGCAGTCCCGATGGCGTTCGCAGCCTGCGCCGCAGCGCCTCCGGCCCCTTCGAGAACCCGGTAGCGTTGGGCGAGCTTCTGGCCGAGGAGCTGCTGGCCCGTGGCGCCCGTGACCTGCTGGAGGTACCAACCGGTGTCTAAGGGATTCGTCTCGCTGGTTGGCGCCGGACCCGGCGATCCGGGGCTGTTGACGGTCAAGGGCATGCAGCGGCTGCAGTCCGCCGAGGTGGTGCTGTATGACCGGCTGCTCGACCCCGCCCTGCTCGACTACGTGCCGGCCTCGGCAGAACGGGTCTACGTCGGGAAGCAAGCGGCTCGGCACGCGCTCTCGCAAAGCGAGATCAACGCATTGCTGGTAGCTCGCGGTCTGGCCGGCAAGCGGGTGGTCCGTCTCAAGGGTGGCGATCCCTTCGTGTTCGGCCGCGGGGGCGAGGAGTTGGAGGCGCTGCACCAGGCCGGCGTGGCCTTCGAGGTGGTGCCCGGCGTCACATCGTCTATCGCCGCTGCCGCATACGCAGGCATCCCCATCACGCATCGCGGTCACGCCTCGTCCTTCACCGTGGTGACGGGGCACGAGGACCCCACCAAGCCCGATTCGAGCCTGCAGTGGGAGCATCTGGCCCCAGGTACCGGGACGCTGGTGTTTCTGATGGGCGTCGAGAACCTCGAAGGTATCGTGGCCCGGCTGCTGCAGCACGGCAGGGCGCCCGAGACCCCGGTTGCCCTGGTGCGCCGCGGCACCTGGGCCGACCAAGAAGTGGTCACCGGCACGCTGGGTGATATAGCCAAGCAGATGGCCGATCGAGACTTTCCGTCGCCGGCCGTGATCGTAGTCGGCGAGGTGGTGCGCCTGCGAGATGCGCTCCGCTGGTGGGACGCCCGCCCGCTGTCCGGCAAGCGGGTGGTGGTCACCCGGGCGCGGGAACAA
>CAXNDA010000119.1:0-5772 GCA_964200875.1 Chloroflexota bacterium
AGCCCGCAGGTCACAAGGTCAACTCGTCAGCTCTGAACTCTTACCTGTGAATACGGTGCGTTGACAGTGTTTCGCCTCGAAACGTATAATCTCCTAGCCGTCGCCTGCTTGATGGTGGAGAAGACTTGTGCCAAAAAGAACGTATCAACCGAAGGTCATACCCCGGCGACGGGAGCACGGATTCCTGAAGCGCATGTCCACCCGTAGCGGACGAGCCATTCTCTCTGCGCGCCGGGCCAGGGGGCGTAAGCGCTTGACGGTCGTTTAGCCGTCTGACGTATCTCACCCAAGTCGCCACGGTGGCCGCATCCAAACGGAACGGACTCCCGGCTGAACGCCGGCTCCGTTCGCGAGCGGCTTTTGAGCAGGTGTTCACCCGTGGACGGTCTTGGTCACACCCCCTTATCGGG
Source organism: Chloroflexota bacterium (assembly GCA_964200875.1). Classification (GTDB taxonomy): domain Bacteria; phylum Chloroflexota; class Dehalococcoidia; order SHYD01; family SHYD01; genus SHYE01. The sequence continues at coordinate 411 of CAXNDA010000119.1, forward strand.
CTTCGTGTACACGCTGACGGCCAGGGCCGCGTCGGGTTCGCCGTGGGCAAACGCTTGGGTGGCGCCGTTGTAAGAAATCGGGTGAAACGCCGGCTGCGGGATGTGGCGAGGCAGTTGGCGTTGCAACCGGGCCTAGATTTCGTGATCGTCGCCCGGGCGCCTGCGGTTGGCGCTACCTATGCCGAAATCAGAGACGCTATGGTCCAGGTGCTGGGACGAGCGAAGGCCTTGGTTATTCAGAAGAGCGGATCATGCAACGCCTCGTGCTAGGTGCTATCCGCCTCTACCAGCGGACGCTCTCCAGGCTGGGGCCGCCCGCCTGCCGCTATGTTCCCACCTGTTCTGCGTACGGCTATGAAGCGGTCAGCAAGTATGGCGCAGCTCGGGGCCTATGGTTAACCGTGAAGCGTATCGGGCGCTGCCATCCGTTCCACGTTGGAGGCTATGATCCGGTCCCTTAGCGTTGGAGTTCCAGTGCGGCTCCGTGGGCTCGGCCTGCTGCTGCCGGCGCTGCTGTTAACCGCTACCGCCTGCTCGCAATTCGTGCCGGGGTGGGGCGGCGCTGCGGTCGCGTCGGGCACGGTGTTCACCGTGGGCGGCAACCAGAAGGTGCTGGCATTTAACGCCAGTGCCCGCGCCAGGGGCGAGACCTTCCCAGCGCAGGGTGAATGGCAGTATCCCGCAGAGAGCGACCGGAAAGCCGGTACCTCGTTTACCCCCCCGGTGGTAGCGGGCGGCATTGTCTACGCCCCAATCCACCAACTCGGCGGTAACCCCGGCGTGCCGGGCGCCGTGCTGGCGCTAGATGCGGGCAACGGCAGTCTCCGCTGGCGGTTCGACCTCCCATCGGGCCCCAGCGCCCAGATTGTCGGGCCGGTAGTGGTGGCCGGCGGCATCGCCTACGTCGGGGCTTCGGACCACTTTGTCTATGCCCTCGACGCGAACACCGGCGCCAACAAGTGGCAGTTCCGCACCGGCAACAAGGTCTGGGCCGGCGTGGCGCTCGACGGCGCGGGAACGGCCTACATCGCTTCGCTGGACCATCGGGTGTATGCGGTGGATGTTGCGTCCGGCAAGGAGAAGTGGCGGCACGAGACCGGTGGCGCGATCGCATCTGCCCCTTTGTTTGACAGCGGCCGTCTGTATGTGGGCTCGGCCGATGGGTTTCTGTATGCGTTGGACGTGAACGCTCGCTCGCAGAAGGCGGAGTTTCCCGCACGCGGCGAGTGGCGGTACGCTACCGGCAGTTGGTTCTGGGCCACGCCGCTGCTCGATTCCGGAACGCTGTACGCTGGGGCGGTCAATGGCGAAGTTACTGCGCTCGACGCGGTTTCGGGCAAAGAGCAGTGGCGCTCACGGGTGGGGAGTATCGACGCCGTGGTCAGCTCGACCCCGGTCCTCGCGGCGGGCATCCTGGGGATCAGCGCGCGCGACGGCAAGGACGGGACTGACGGCAAGGTATTCGGGCTGGATGTGAAGACCGGCCAGGAGCGTTGGCGCTACTCGACCGATCCCAAGGGCCCGGTGAATAGCGCCCTGGCCAGCGATGGGTCGGTGTTCTACGCCTACAGCATGAACCAGCGGCTGGTGGCCCTCGAGGCCAACAACGGCGCCTCCCGCTGGGTATGCCGGACCGATCAAACGGGCGACAAGCTGTGCAAGGGATAACCGGCTACCGTGCCTGATTTCGTTACCGACATCTGGAATACCGTTTTCTTCAACCCCATGCTGAATGGGTTGGTCGTGCTGTATGGCCTCTCGTTCAAAGACTTGGGCTTGACGATCGGCGTGTTCACTATCATCATCCGGGTGATCATGCTGCCGCTGACGCTGCGGCAACTGCACTCCACCAAGGCCATGAGCCTGATGCAGCCGAAGCTGGCGGCGATGCAGAAGCGTTACGCCGGCGACAAGCAGAAGCTGGCGTCGGAGCAGATGCGCCTGTACAAAGAGGCCGGCATCAACCCGCTGGGATGCCTGGGGCCAATGGTCATTCAGTTCCCCATCTGGATTGGCCTGTATCAGAGCATTCTGTTGGCGCTGGCGAGTACGCCGGAGTCGCTGATCAGCCTCTCGAAGCACCTGTATAGCTGGCTGCCACAGGTGCACGAGCTGGTGCCGCTGAACAGCCAGTTCCTGTGGGTCGACCTGGGTCAGCCCGACCCGATATACGCCATCCCGATTCTGGTGGCGGGTAGCATGTGGGTGCAGCAGAAGATGTCGACGATGCCGGGCGGCGATGAGCGCCAAATGCAGATGAACCAGACCATGCAGTACACCATGCCGCTGATGTTCGGGTTCATGACGCTGCAGTTCGCCAGTGGTTTAGCGATATACTGGTTCATCTCCAATGTGATCAGTATCGTTATCCAATACTTCGTCACTGGTTGGGGTTCGCTCACCTGGTTCAACCGTTTCGGCAGCGGCCCTAACCCTAGTCCGGCTGTCACAGACGGACCCGACAATCAGCCACCAGATGCTTCAAACGCGGCCCTTGAGGGCACGGTGGATGAAGCTAGCACGCAATCGAGGACAGGTAATGGAAAGCCTAGAAGTCAGCGCAAAGACCGTCGACGAGGCCGTTGAGCTTGCCCTCACCCGGCTAGACGCCCGCCTCTCTGAGGTGGAGATCGTGGTGCTCTCCGAGGGGAGAGCGGGCATTCTGGGGCTGGGGGCCGAAGACGCTCGTATTCGCGTCAGCAAGCTCGACAGTATGCAGACCGGCAGGTCTCGGATTTCGGGGGCCAACTTTCCCCCGCGCCCGCCGGCCATTTACGCCGATAACCCCGGGTTGCCGCAAGACGAAGATGATTACGAGGGCGAGGAGGAGCTGGGTCCGACGCAACTCGAAACCCGCACACCGCCGCAGTCTCAGGGGCGCGGCCGTGGCGGCGGCGGAGCAGCCGGTGGGCAGCGGCGAGACCGTGGCCCGCGGCCGGCCGGCGCACCTGGCGGCTTTTCCCGCCCCCAGGGCCCACCACCGGCCAGCGGCCCACCCAGGCCGGCAGGGCCACCGGCCGCCGGCCCCCGCAATGACCGTAGCGGCCCGCGGCCCGAACGCCGCAACGACCGCCCCGCCGGACAGCGCGGCGGCGGCGAGCGCGTTGACCGGGGCGAACGCGGCGACCGGGGCGACCGAGGGGATCGGCGCCAGCGGGAACCCGCTATCCGGCCGCAACAGCGCACCGACCGCGTGCTGCCAGCGCCGCCGCCGGCATCCAGCCCGCTCGCAGAAACCGCCCAGAACATCATCCAGGAGATGGTGACCCGGATGGGGTTGCTGGCCGTGGTGGTGGAGACCAAGCCGCCGGTCGCCGACGATCCGGCGAACCCGACCCCGGTGCTGGCCTTCGACGTGCAGGGCGACGACCTCGGGTCGCTCATCGGCCGGCGCGGCCAGACACTCTCGTCGCTGCAATACCTGGTGAACCTGATGGTGCGCCAGCAGAGCAAAGAATCGCTGATGATCATCGTGGACGTCGAAGGCTACCGGGCCCGGCGTTACGGCTCGCTGGCGAACTTGGCCCACCGCATGGCCGAGCGGGTTCGCAGCAGCGGCCAACCGGTGACGCTGGAGCCCATGACCGCGGCCGAGCGCCGGATCATCCACATGACCTTGAAAGACTACGCCGACCTGACGACCCAGAGCGTCGGCGAGGGTGAAGCCCGCAAGGTCAACATCATCCCCAAGAAGAAGACCTAACCGGCGCCGGCCGGACTTGAATAGGAAAAGCGGGGAGCCAGCTGGCTCTCCGCTTTGTTCTTCCCGTCAGTCGGCGCTAGGCCTGCTGCAACTCAGGGTGCTCTGCAAACGCCTCACGGTACGCCGATGTCGCCGATTGCCAGTCGGCACCCTCGGGCAGGAAGATACCGCCCGAACGTTGCCGAAACACGGCGGGATTATCGGCGCCCGGGGGTATGGTGCCGTGGTCTCGCATGGCTGCGGCCGCGCGAATCAGGCGCTGGCGGGTGCGGATGATCATGGCATCGCTGGTGCCCAGGTGCTCGGCCGACCGGTCGAGGATACCGCCCATGCCCTCGGTGATCGCCTGGTCCTGGCAGGTGATGCCATCGATACCGGTGTAGCTGCCGGTCTTCTGGACGGCGCGGTCGATCAGATAGTCGTTCTGCTTGTTCTGGGTGGCCCGCCATCGCCCCAACCACCCCGACCCTTGAGGCAGGTACTCGAACCGGCCGGTGGAGCCCACCGGCGGCGCGCCGCGGCGCTCTCGCCCGTCTTGCCCTTGCCTGGCGAACCGATTGGCCTGCACCATACTCCACACCATGGTGTGCTCGTCGTCGACCGGCACCCAGGCGCGGGCGAAGATCTGCAGGCCCAGGGTACCGGTGGGAATCAGCGTCCAGAACGGGAACAAGAAGTGGGCCAGCCGCCAGTAGAGTTGGCCGGGCCCCGCCGGACGGTCGGCGCCGTACATGGTACCGAAGTCGGTGTTCACCACTTCGTAACGGGGTGCGGGGTCTTTCACGGTGTAGAAATCGAAAGTGCCGGGGACGGTGTCTTCGGCCTTCACACCGCCAAGGTGCAAGAAGCCGAGGTGGCTGGTATCGATGTCGCCCTCCAGCGCTTGCACCCAATTGCACTCACGAAGGGTGGTGTTCACCGACCACTCACCCTCCGGCATCATGTTGGCCTCAATGTCGGGGAGCTGCGGCGGTGTCGCCAGCGGACCCATATAGACCCACATCACACCGTTGCGCTCGGTGGCCGGGTAGGCCGTCGCCTTGATCTTGTGCTTGAAGTTACTCTCGGCCGGTTCGTTCGGCATGTCGACGCACGCGCCGGTCACATCGAACTTCCAGCCATGATAGACGCAGCGCAGGCCCTCTTCCTCGTTCCGGCCAAAGAACATGGAGGCGCCGCGGTGCGGGCAGGCGTTCTGCATCACCCCGATGGCCCCTGAGGTCGTGCGATAGGTCACGAGGTCTTCGCCCAGCAGCCGCAGCCGCAACGGCGCACCATCGGCCTCGGGGAGTTCGCTCGACATCAGGGCGGGTATCCAGTACTGGCGCACCAGGGCGCCCATCGGGGTGCCGGGGCCAATCCGGCACATCAGCTCGTTATCTTGCTGTGTCAACATTGGGTGCTCCTTCTGCGAGTACGGCGGGTCGGCCGAAGTGTAGGGCTGGTACCGCCGCCAGATGATGACCGCACGTTACCGGGCTGTGAGGGGCGTGTCAAACGCGGGAGGTAACAGTTAGTGGTGTGAGTCACCCACGGTGATGTGGCTCGCGGCCTTCGGATGAGCGCGATTGTTCCCTCCGCCCACCCATGGAACTTTTTAGGAGTCGAGGGGGTTCCCCCTCGAACACCCCCGCCAGAAAGGGCTGCCGCCCTCTCTGG
>CAXNDA010000120.1:0-5624 GCA_964200875.1 Chloroflexota bacterium
ATGCCATGGGCCTGACCGATGTGACGCGCAGCGTCAGCGCCGCCGAGCTGATCAAGCGGCCCGAGGTGTCGTATCCCAGCTTGCGCGCCCTTGGCCTGGGCCAGCGCGACCTCGACGACGACGCGGCGCAACAGGTGGAGACCGAACTCAAGTACCATGGATACATCGAACGCCAGCTGGCTGAGGTGGACCGGGTTCGAAAGCTCGAGAACCGTTCGATACCGCCAAACCTCGACTATTCGGTCGTCGCCAACCTGAGCCGCGAGGGGCGTGAGAAGCTGGTGCGCTTCGCCCCTGCCACTCTGGGTCAGGCCAGCCGGCTGGCGGGGGTGACGCCCGCCGACGTCTCGATGCTGCTGTTTCATATCGAGCGCCGGCGTACTTCAGCAGACGCAATAGCAACCTTCCCTTGAAAGGGCCAGCATGAGCATGACCCCATCGTGGCAGCAACACGAGCGCTGGTTGCAGGAGCGGCAGCGCAGCGCTGCCCAGCAACGGAAGCGGAACCACTGGAACGCCGGCGTGCGCGACAGCCTGATGATGGGCCCGCCCGCCGTCGTCGATGTATTCCGCCGGCTGGCGGGAAGGCCGCCTCGGTTAGGCAAGCTCTACGGTTACGAGAAGGGCCTGGCGCAATCGGTGAACCGCGAGGTTGAAGCCAAAGCCGGCTACGGCGCCGACCCCATTAGCGTGTGGCGGCACAAGAGCGGCATCTTGCGGGCCCGCATCGAGGCGAATCCCCAGGAGTGGGCCTACCACTACCTGTTGGCCTTCACCGCACTGGAAGTGGCCGAACTCGAGGATTCCCTGGCGGCAGCCACCCGAATGCAGGAGCTGCGCCCGGCGGACCCCCGTTCACCGCACTCGTTGGGCACCATCTACGCGTTCATTGCGACCGTAGCCACCGTCAACGACGACGAGCTATACAATCTGCTGCTGAACCTCCCCGGCTCCTTCACCACCGACGTCTGTGCCCGCCTGCTAGAGACGCTTGGCCTCACCGCCGAGAGCGCCGCCGTCGAGGCCCATCGCTGGTTCAACGCCACACTCGACATCGGCCTGCACCCGCAAGACCGGCAGACTCTCGACTGGAACCTGGCAACCGTGCGGAGCTGGCTGCCGGAGGACATGCAGGCGGAGGAGTAGCTGCGTTTCCGCCAAGGAGGCCCTAGGTCTATGAGCCGGGAAGCATATCGCCCGACACAGCCCGGAGAAGCGCGCTGGTGGTCCTGGGCACACCGAGATCTGCTTGGCATACCCTTCTGGCGCCCCTTCGCGGTACTGGGTTTCCTAGCACTCCTTGCCAGCTTTACCCTGATCTCATGTAACGATTCCAGCGTTCAAGACGATGGAGGACTCTTACCTGAACGCGGAGTGAGGGACCTTCGAGCCTGGCTGCGCAACTACCGGACGCATACCGGGTGGGCCATTGAGCTGCGCACGATACCCGACAACCGGATGGGCGAGGTACCAAGCATTGCGGACGAAAGAGTACTGGGCGCAGCACCGAGTTCTGTGGTCATCGTTCTCGCGCATACCACCGACAAGGCGGATGCCGCTGTTCGACTGGGCGCTGAGGCGAAGGAGCACTTCACCCCCACGCAAGTGACCAAGATTCAGAATGAGCTCATCGCTTGGAGTGTCGGAAACGCTGTAGAGACTGGGATCACCCGTGCCGTCGAGGCGATCATCCGTCAGTTGCCGGATGCCACAAGGCAACAGGCACGCGCTGCGCACGGCGGCTGGCGGTTCGTCAGTGACTGGGGGTTCCCGTTATTCGGCCTCTGCCTGCTGGGCGGTCTCGGCATCTGGTACTGGAACCACCGGCGTCAACAGAACGCGTGGGCCAGGCCCCCCGGTCGTTAGGCCCAGAAACCGACCGCAGCCTAGCGCAGCCACCTTCGCCCTCGCCAGACCGCCGGCCAGCTTTCTGGTGCTCCCATTGGAAGGCTCCCTCTCTCTCGCTGACCCCACATTATGTTGTGTGATGCGAGACGGCCCACGCCACATGCTGCGTCGCCGCGCTTGTGACGCGATTCACCACCCGTGTATACTGCGCGAGCGCAATCGCGCCCATGTCTTCGGAGGTCAGCCTATGCGGCTCGTTTGCGTCCAAGAGAACCTAAAACACGGTCTCGACATCGTCGGTCGAGCGGTCGCCACCCGTACCACCCTCCCCATCACGCAGAGTGTGCTGCTGACCGCAGAAGACAATCGCGTCAAACTCAGCGCCACCAACCTCGAAATCGCCATCTCTTGCTGGGTTCCCGGACAGGTCGACGAGCCGGGTGCGCTGGCAATTCCTGCCCGCCTGCTCTCGGAGTTCGTGGGGTCGCTCTCCTCCGGCAACGTCGAGCTGACGACCCAGGGCAAGGGCAACCAGCTCCAGATCAAAGCTGCCCGCAGCGAGGCCCGCGTTTCCGGGCAGTCGGCCGAAGACTTCCCGCCCATCCCCCAAGTCGGCGATGGCACCGCCATCCAAGTCGACCCGGAACTGCTGAAGAAAGCCATCGGTCTGGTGGTGTTTGCCGCCGCAACCGACGAGTCACGCCCGGTGCTCACCGGTGTCCACGCCGAATTCGACGGCAGCGAGCTGACCCTCGCCGCGGCCGACGGCTTCCGGCTGGCGGTGCATAAGCTGCCGCTGGTCACCGCCGTCGCCCAGAAGACCAGCGTGGTGGTGCCCTCCAAAGCCTTCAGCGAACTGTACCGGCTCATCGGCGATCAGAAGGAACCGGTCGAGATCACCATCAGCGCCGCCGGTACCCAGCTACTGTTCCACACCGAGAGCGCCGACATGGTGTCGCAGATCATCCAGGGCACCTTCCCCAACTACCAGCAGCTCATCCCAAAAGCCTCCACCTCACATGCCACCATGGACGTGGCGGAGTTTCTGCGGGCCGTACGCACCGCCTCGGTGTTCGCCCGCGACGGCAGTGGCATTGTGCGGCTGCAGATCGGCAATGGCGACGCCAGCGGCAAGCTCGTCATCTCGGCCAAGGCGGAGGAAGTGGGCGACAACACCAGCGAACTCGATGCCACCATCGAAGGCGAGCCCGGCAAGATCGCGTTCAACAGCCGCTACCTCACCGACGTGCTGTCAGAACTCGGCTCCGGCCAAGTGAAGTTGGGCACCACCAGTCCCTCGAGTCCGGGTGTGTTTGAGCCCGTTGGCAGCGACGACTACACCCACGTGGTCATGCCGATGTTCGTTCAATGGTGATGAGCCTGGCGGTTCCAGCCTTCTAGCTAGCGCAGAGGCCGGCCGTGTGAGCGGGGGCACTCATCGTCGGCTCCCGCCACGAGTGGTGTAACTTGCTTGTGATGGTGTCGCCGACAGGCCGTTCGGTCCCCTCTCCCCTCGCGGGAGAGGGCTAGGGAGAGGGGGGTCACTCCGGACCTCCGCAGGCATGGGTCATGGGTACCCCGCCCCTCCCATCCTCCCTCCGGCCAGGGGAGGGAGGATGGGATCGCTCAGGCCGCTACTCACTACAGCCACCCTATAGAACGAGCGTTGGCCCAAAACACCTGTGACGAGAGAGGCGGCCTCCCATGACCTTCGGTGACCTGAAGCGCGAACGGCAACCCGGCGTCGTGCGGCTCGGCGAAGGGGCCGGCTTCTCCGGCGCCTGGGTTGACCCCGCCGTCGATCTGGCGAAGCGCGGCAATCTCGACTACCTGCTCTTCGAATGCCTGGCGGAGCGGACCATCGCACTGGCACAGCTCAGTCGCTTGAACGACCCCTCAGGCGGTTACGACCCGCACCTCGCGCGGCGCATGGAGGCAGTGCTGCCCTACTGCTGGCCTTCCGGCACCCGCATTCTCACCAACTCAGGCGCCGCCAACCCGCTGGGGGCGGGCGAACGCATCGTCGCCATTGCTCGCAAGCTCGGCTTCACCGGACTGCGGGTGGGTGTCGTCACCGGCGACGACGTGCTGGACGCCCTTGACCTCGACACCAGCGTTATCGCTGAGACGGGCCAGACCCTGCGGGAGATAGCGCCGGCCCTGGTGTCGGCGAACGCGTACATCGGCGCCGAGCCGCTCATCGAAGCGCTGGACCAGTCCTACGCCGTCTCCTTCGTGCCCGGCCACATCGACGGTCACGGTCCGCCGGAGTTCGCCAGTCCGGCCGAGGCAGCTGACATCGTGGACCACATGCGCACGATTTCGGCGCCCTACGGCACCATGCTTGACGTGGCCGGCGCCGAGGTGCAGGTGCGCCTCGCGTGACTGGGCGGCCTACCTTATCAGCGCCTAACCGGAAGGTGATAGTCACAGCGTCTGGCTGGGAGCTTGCCAAGATTGCGCACTTCCCACATGATTACCGCAGTGACCGCTGTGAGTGCAGCCGGTGCGGTGTTGCACGGCCCGTGTGCAACCACACCGCAATCCGGTGGTCAAAGTCTGGCAGACCCATAGTGTCTGTCACTCACTAAGGAGGAGAGCGTGCTCTCTATAGCCGACAACGAGATGCTGAGCCGGGTCGGGGCCGGCACTCCCATGGGCGAACTGATGCGGCGCTACTGGCACCCCATCGCCGCCAGCGCCGAACTCGACGAGAACCCCTTTCGCACTAAGGAAGTGAAACTCCTGGGCGAGGAGTTGGTGCTCTACCGAGACCGATCGGGCCAGCTCGGCCTGCTCGACCGCTACTGCACGCACCGCCGCGCCAGTCTGGCCTACGGTATCGCCGAGCACGATGGCTTGCGGTGCCAGTACCACGGATGGAAGTTCGACGCTGCGGGTACGGTCATAGACCAGCCGTTCGAGGACACCACCCACCCGGACCAGCGCTTCCGGGCCAAGTGCGACATTGTCGCCTACAAGGCCGAGGAGCGAGCCGGACTCGTGTTCGCGTACATGGGCCCCGAGCCCGCGCCACTGCTGCCCAACTGGGCCCCGTTGGTCTGGGACAACGCCGTGCGTGACATCGCCATCACCGAGCTGCCCTGCAACTGGCTGCAATGCCAGGAGAACTCGCTGGATCCAGTGCATGTGGAGTGGCTGCACTCCTACTTCGGAAACTATGTGCGCAACATTGAGGCTGATAGCGAGAACACCGAACTGCCACGCCTGGGCACCAAGCACCATAAGATCGGCTTCGACGAGTTCGAGTACGGCATCATCAAGCGCCGGGTTATGGAAGGCTTCACCGAGCAGGATGACGACTGGGCCATCGGCCACCCCATCCTGTTCCCGCACATTCTGGCGGTGGGCAACCAGTTCGCCGTGACCATGCAGTGGCGGGTGCCCGTCGACGACGAGAACACCTACCACGTCTCGCTGTACAGCTGGAAGACTGCTCCCGGCTTCACGCCACCCGCGCAGGAGACGGTTCCCTACCGCCACGTCGACCTGAAGGATGCCAACGGCCGCTACCGGGTCAACCTCGTCTTCAACCAGGATTACATGACCTGGGTGACCCAGGGCCCCATCGCCAAGCGCCATCTGGAGAAGCTGGGCGAGTCGGATCGCGGCGTGATTCTGTTCCGCAAGATGCTGAAAGACCAGATGGAGTTGATGCAGGAGAAGGGCGGCTGGCCCACCATCAACGTGTTCCGCGACCCGCTCAAGAACGCCATCCTGGAGCCGCCGATCGAACCCATCAAGTTCGGTAACCG
>CAXNDA010000121.1:0-5600 GCA_964200875.1 Chloroflexota bacterium
ATGGCCTGTCATGCCGAGCCCGCGAGGCATCTGGGGGGGCGGGGGCTCAGCGTGCGCCATGTGCTGGTTCCGGGGTCGCGACGTGGCGGGGGGCCGGGGGTGGAGCCGCCGCCACCCCAGATGCTTCCTTGCGTCAGCATAGCATCACCCGTGGCCTGTCATGCCGAGCCCGCGAGGCATCCGGCCGGGTGGGGTTCAGGCGGGGGCCGCGCTGACTTCCGGGTAGCGACGTGGCGTGGGGCCGGAGGTGGAGCCGCCGCCACCCCCGATGCTTCCCTGCGTCAGCATGACATCAACCGTGGCCTGTCATGCCGAGCCCGCGAGGCATCTGGCGGGGCGGGGTTCAGGCGTCGGCCATGTGCTGACTTGCGGGTGGTAGAAGCGGCTTGGGGTGGGCGCTGGCTGAAGCCGCCGCCACCCCCAGATGGGGAAGGCGGTGTCGTCACCCTCCACCAAGCGCTCGCCGGCGGCGGGAGCATCCTCCGCCACCCCAGATGCCTCCTTGCGTCGGCATGACAACTTGCGTCGGCAGGAAGCCCCTAACCCGCCCGCTCCAAAGTTGCTTTCGGTAGCGCCGGCCGCGGCGTCAGCACCAGCAGCAGGCCCGCAGCCCCTAGCCCCACGCAGGCCACCCACCACGCCGGCAGGTACGAGCCCGTCAGGTCGTGCACCAGGCCGGTGAGTGGCGCCCCCACGACGCTGAAGATCAGGGTGATGGGCAGCGCTGCCCCGCGCACTGCGCCCGCGTGGGCCGAGCCGAAGTAGGCCGGCCACAGCACATTCTGATTGACTCCCGAGCTGGCCGCCCCTAGTCCGAACAGCATCGTCGAGAGAAAGGTCAGTTCCGTGGTGTTGGCGAAGATCGTCATGATGAAGGCCAGCTCGATGACCACGAAGGAGCCGAACGCGGCGTAGCGGTGCTCGAAGCGGTCGACCGCCCACCCCGCGAACATGCCGCCCACCAGCGACGCCGCAGCCTCGGCCGAGAGCGCCAGCGCCGCCACTTCCGGCCGCACCCCCTGCTCGATGAAATGCGGGATGCGGAAGATACCCATGGTGCTGAAGCCGAACATCTGCACGCCGAACACCGCGACCAGGCGCCAGAAGGTGGGCGACCGCAGCGCCTGCTGCCGCGTCCACGAGTACTCGGCGGCATGGGGCGGCGGGGGCGGTCCGCCATCGGGCATGGCCACCGGCTGTGCCGCTCCGTCGGGTAGCTGACCCAGGTCTTGCGGCTGCCGGCGGAGAAACACCACGCCGACCAGCGAGATGCCGATGCCACAGGCGACGCCCAACACCACCCACGCCGTCCGCCAGCCGTAACTCTCGATGAGCCACTGGCTGAGCGGCGGGAACAGGAAGATGCCGGCGGGGCCACCCAGGAAGGCGATGGAGGTGGCCCGTCCCCGTAATCGCACGAACCATTTGGCCAGCGGCACCGAGGTGTAGAGGTTGATACCGCCCTGTAGCCCGATCAGGCCCAGCGCCCCGGTAATGGCGATGAGCTGCCAGCCGCTGTCGGCCAGACTCTGCGCAGCCACCAGCGCGCCGCCAATCACCCCGGCCAGCGCAAGCATGCGGCGCGGGCCGATGCGATCGAGCAGGCGGCCGATGCGGGGGCCGCTGAGCGCCATGCCGACCGAGCGGCTGGCCAGCGCGAACCCGAAGTAGGTGTGGGGAATGTTCAGGTCGCGGGCCATGTGGGGAATGAACAGGCCGTAGTTGAGGCCCATGAGCCCGCCCATGAACATGCTGATGAAGGCCAGCGACCCGACGATCACCCAACCGTAGTAGAGGCGGGCACGCACGGCGAGGGATTCGATGCTCAGGGCGACACCATACGGCGGGGGAAGGTGGCACCAGTGTACCAGGGCGGGTCGCGGTTACGTGCGCCGTTCTAACGTGCCCCCTCGCTCCATCAGATCCCTTATGGTCTTGAAATACTCATAGTCCGGGGCGAGGAGCCTTGCTTGGTCTAACAGCGCCTTGGCTTCATCCAACCGGCCCGTCTCCCACCGTAAGAGACCCAACGTGGCGTAGGAGTCCGGAAGGTCGGGCGCTCGTTCGATGGCGTCAAGTAGCAGAGACTCCGCTTCAACGAGCTCGCCTACCTCGAAAAGATACCGGGCCAGGCAGGCCATCAGCGAGGGATCGCCCGGAATGGCTGCCAATGCTGCTCGAGCTAACTCCAGAGCGCGCGGACAGTCCTGTTGTTGGTGGACGGCATCAACTACTCTGACTCGCCACAAGGCATTGAGCGGCTCTAACTGCACAGCCCGGGCATACGCCCTTTCTGCGTACTTGAAGTCTCCTAGGTTTCGGACCGTGTCTCCGAGGAGGATCCAGGTTTCGTGGTCCGTATAGGTCCCATCAATCGCATGCCGGAGGGCTGTCAATGCTTCTATTTCACGGCTCAGCCCTTGGGCCGACATCGCCAATGACCAACGACCGGGGAGATAATCGGGGTCCAGATGGACCGCCGATCGAGCCATCCAGTAGCCCAACCAAGCAAGCCCATCCCCACGATGACGATTACTCACCTCGGCGTAGGCGGGAGCATTCCCTGCGCTGCAACCAAGCGTGAGCAGCCCCAGAAACAACCGCTCAAACACCTGCCGCACCTCAATCATAGCCACCCGCAACGGAGGTCTGAATCCCGGTCCCGAAGCAGAAGATGCACACGATATTGAATGACAGTCACCCGCTTTCAGCCCGCAGCCAAAAGAGGGCGGCTTGCGTATGCCGCCCTCTTTATCTTGCAGCAGAGTTACACGCTGGCGACCGTTGTGTCCTTTTTGGCGAACCACACCTTGCGGCCTTCGTCGGCCCACGATGTGGTGCGCGGCAGCACCAGCGAGGCCGACCGGACGGCGTATGAGTCGGGCACCGTCACCCCGGGCGGAGTCTCGCCGGTCTCCGCCAGCGCCTTCGCCCCGGCGATCCAGCGGCGGCGGTAGTGGATGATCGCGGTGTCGCTGGAGCCCAGGTGCTCCTTGGTGCGGTCGTACACCGTCCCCATGCTTTCCTGGATGGCGATGTCCTGAATCTGGGTGCTGGGTACACCACTGAACCACGACGTGCGCTGCAGTTCGTAGTCCAGCATGTAATCGTTGCTGGCGTTGAGCCGCGGGTACCAGCGTCCGCCGGGCCGGGTGCTCGGCGGCAACATGCCCTCGGGACCCTCGGTGCCCTTGTTTGCCAGCTCGCGCTCTCGTTCCTGGGCGGTCAGCGCCCGGCTGGGGTGCCACTCGATCTCCCACATCATCACGTGGTGGTCATCCATCGGCACCCAGGCGTGCCCGCTTACCGTGGCGTCGCCTAGCGGCCCGAACGGCGGGATCATCGAATAGAACGGGTACAGGAACTGGGTGATGCGCCAATAGAAGCTGTCGGCCTCCGCATCGCGCCGAGCGGCGATCACCATGCCGTACTCAGTGTCCATCACCTCGAAGCGCGGGTGGTTGTCTTTCTGCGAGTAGTAGCGGCCGGTGCCCTGCGGGATGCTGGCGAAGGACCGCCCCAGCTTGCCGTGCAGAAAACCGACGTGGCTCGAGTCGATGCCGCCCTCTACCGCCTGCGCCCAGTTGCACTCCTGCACCAGCATGCTCAGCGAGACCTGCTCGGGCGGCAGCAGGTTCCACTCGAAGGCGGGCAGGGCGGGGGCTGGGTCGGCGGCGCCCATGAACACCCAAACCACGCCGCCCCGCTCGATGACGGGGTAGGCGGTGGCCTTAATCTTGTGCTTGAAGTTGCTCTCCGCAGGCTCGTTCGGCATGTCGACGCATGCGCCGGACCCGTCGAACTTCCAGCCGTGATACACACAGCGCAGGCCGTTCTCTTCATTACGCCCGAAGAACATCGACGCGCCGCGGTGCGGGCAGGCGTTCTGCATCACGCCGATGCTGCGGTCGGTGTTGCGCCAGGCAATCAGGTCCTCGCCCAACAACTGCAGGCGCATCGGGGCGCCGTCGGGCTCGGGCAGCTCCTCAGAGATGCAGGCCGGCATCCAGTAGTGGCGCAGGAATGCGCCCATCGGCGTGCCTGGGCCAACCCGGGCCAGCAGGTCATTCTCGTCTCGATTCAGCATGGCTGTCTCCTTTGGAAGTCTGCGCTAGCGGCTGGTCGCGGCCCGCACCAGGGGCTCGCTGGTTTCGACGAACGGGGCGCCGGCGGGGGCGATGAAGCCGGCCGACCGCACCGTCAGCAGCTCGCCGTGCTGGGCGGCGTAGGGCGGCACGCCTTGCTCCAACTCCCGAGCCAGCCGCATCAGCAAACGCCGCATCATGATGATTGCGGTGTCGGCGCTGCCCAGATGCTCGTGGGTGCGCTCGTAAATCGCTCCCATCATCTCCTGAATGCCCCGGTCCTGAATCGAGACGCCGGTGATGCCGGTGTAGGTCTTGTGCTTCTGGTCTTCGCGGTCGATCTCGTAGTCGTTGTCGCGGCTCTGGCGCGGCTTGCGGGTGCCCGGCTGCATCGGCACCCAGTGGGCGCCGTGGCCCGGCTTCTCGCCGAAGTCGCTCATCGGCCGGGTGGGGTGCCACGAGTAGGTGAGCAGCCAGGTGTTCTCGTCGTCCATCGGTACCCAGCCGTGGCCGCTGAAGGGAGTGTCCCGTTCCGGCAAGCCTGGGATGACGGTGTAGAACGGCAGCGAGAACGGTGTCACCCGCCAGTAGTCCTTGGTCTCGTCCACCCGGCGGCGAGCGCCGATCATCAGGCCGAAGTCGGTGGTGGCCACCCGGAATTCTGGCGCCTTGTCGATGGCCATCAGGCCCGAGCGCTCGAGTTGTGCGGCGTCGGCCACGGGGCGGTGCGACTCCACGGAGCTGTGCAAGAACGAGACGTGGCTCGAGTCGATGCCACCCTCGACGCCCTGCACCCAGTTGTTCTCCTGCCAGTAGCGGCTGACCACCCGCTGCTCGGCGGGCACAAGCGTCCACTCCGGGCGCGGCAGCACCGGCTTGGTCTCCACCGGGCCCATGTAGGCCCACACCACGCCGCCGGCCTCTTCCGTCGGGTAGGCGGCTGCCCTGATCTTGTGCTTGAAGTTACTCTCGGCCGGCTCGTTCGGCATGTCGACGCACTGACCCTCGGTGTCGAACTTCCAGCCGTGGTACACGCAGCGCAGACCGTTCTCTTCGTTGCGGCCGAAGAACATCGACGCGCCGCGGTGGGGGCAGGCGTTCTGCATCAGGCCGACGCTGCCATCGGTGTTGCGCCAGGCCACCAGGTCCTCGCCCAGCAGGCGCACCCGCACCGGCGGACAATCGGGCTCGGGCACCTCGGTGCTGATGAGGGCGGGCATCCAGAACCGGCGCAGCAGGTTGCCCATGGCGGCGCCGGGGCCAACGCGGCACAGGAACTCGTTATCGTGAGCGGTGAGCATGCGGATCTCCTTCAGCGTGGTGTTTGGTGCCACAATACCGCGCCCCGGGCCCATGCGCTAGGTGGCGTTTGTGAGGATTGCAGTTCAGCCGTGAACTCACTTCTGGGCAGCACTTCGACCCTCCTCTAGCTCCGCCCTTGAAGGGAGGAGAATCCGATTCCTCCCCCTTGCAGGCGGTGTCCTGAGCCCGTCGAAGGGGGGAGGTTAGGAGGGG
>CAXNDA010000122.1:0-5546 GCA_964200875.1 Chloroflexota bacterium
ACGCCGTGGGCAACGACCTCGACATCAACCAGGGCGGCGGTTGCGGCAAGGGCGGCCAGAGCCCCCTCCCCGTCTCCAACGGCAGCCCCCACATCCGCATCCAGCACTGCCTCGTGGGCGGGCGCTAGAGTTCAGTTCGAAGATTGGGATCTGTCGTTTCGTCGGGTTCTGGTGCGTGTAGCGCCATGGACATTGCGCATCAGGTGGTTCGCGAGAGTAAGTAGTTCGATAGCCCTTTCGGGATGATCCTGAAGCTCATGCTCATGAGCCCGGGGATTTCGAATCCCCGTCATGCTGCCTGCAAGGATGTCGCGGTAGCCGTTTTGTTCGTTGACGTCGGAAGGGGTCCTGAGACCGTTAAGGCGGATCAGCGGCTTTTTCTCACTGAGTGCCGTTCTCATCAAATCAGCACCGTCAGCCTGTAGGCCAGTCCTTTGCTTCACTTCGTTGTTCAGGCACTTGAATGCTTCCTCAACGGCCCGAGCATAGTGCCCATCGGCGAATAATTTGTGGGTGACGTGTCGGAGCTTGGGGTCAGTCACGACGGCCTCAAAAAGGCTAAGGAGATCGCTTTGTGTGCTGTCATTTGGCGCCTGCGATGCACTCTCTGGTCTGGGAACGTCGGTTTGGATAGCCTTGGCGATCGCAAGTATCTGTCTTGGAGCAAAGTCCATTGGAGGCCTACTTACCGTAGAGGTGTCGGGCCATGCTCTCAAAGATGTGATCGATCTGCTCAGCCGTTGAGGACGGGTCAATGTGAATTTGTACGTCAATGTGTAGGGACGGCCGAGCATTAGGAAGCTCCGGCTTCGGGGTCTCAAAAAGTGGAGTTGTTGCCGCGGTGTTCTCAGTCTCGCCCAACCCGGGGGACTTCAGTTCCTCAACGGTGTGCGCGTCGTCAGGTGCGACCTGTTCCGTGACCTCGTCAAGTGGGATTACACGCTCTATCCCCGAAAGTTCTCTGATGAGTCCGAGCGAGCGCAGATTCCCGACCAGGACCTGCGCGCAAACCTCAGTATCACCCGGGGGAACGCCCAGCTTTCTCAGTTCGTCCTTCAGCACGTCAGGTGTGGGCACGCGTTGATTCTTGAGGTGCTCGTACGCCTTCGCGAAAACGGCGATACCGCCCACGGCCAAAGCAAACTCCTTTTCGCGTCTCCCACGTGACCCCGAACTCAATGAGAGCAGTTGTACCGCGTCAGGAGAAATAGCGAGGAACTCCGCTCTTGAACTTCCCGTAGTGAGGCCATAGCGGTGGGAATTGGCGACGAGAGTCTGGCTAACGCTGCTGTCTGGTGACCGACGCAACTTGTCAAACAGGAGGACACGCCGTATGGAGCCGTTGAATCCGTGCTCCGCGATCCCTGATGCTAGGATTATCGTCTCGCGGAAGGTGGAGGTTGGGAATGCTTTGGCCGGGCCCCGTCCGCGTTTGGCGGTCGCTGGGTCACTGTCAGTGTGTATTGCCTCTGCCATTCGGACTCCTCGTGGAAGACGCTACATTGGGTTGCCTCAAATTTATGGCTTAGCGCTGTTCGTGTCAAGAACGATCGTTCTGATGCGATTCGCATGGTCGCGACGTGGCTTACGTTACCTCTTGCGCTCGGACTACCCCCCAACCGCCGACGTGAACAGCAGCTCGTTGTCGGCGGTGAACGCCAGGCAGGTGATCTGGGCAGCGGAGCGTACCACCGGCACGAGGCCGGGCCGGCCCTCCACCGAGAGCAGGATGTCGGTGTGATCGCCGAACGCGAAGGCCACCACGGCGCCGCCGGGTGCGACGGCCGAGGCGATGAGCGTGCCCTCGGTGGTGAAAGTGGCCACCTCGCGGGTGGTGCCGGCGGGCACGGTGCCGACGCCATAGGATGCTGGCTCGCCAGCCTTATTGGGACGGCGGGCGTACCCGATGTGGCGGCTATCGAGCGCCCACACGATGCTCTGGAAGTTGGCGTCGCCATCCACCAGCAGGCCGGTGCGGCCGGTGCGGAGGTTGTCCACCACAATGATGCGCAGCGCCTGCCGCTCGGCGTCCCACGCTACTCGGGCCCGGCGGTTGCCGTCGGGCGACATCACGCTGAGGGCGTCCGGCGGGCCGCAGTCCGGGCCGGTAGCCCGCGGTTCCAGCGCGCCGGTTTCCAGCTTGAGCGCGTGGTGACTGCTCGGCTTGGGGCGGGTGACGTAGGCAATCCACTGCTGGCTTGCCGACCAACCGCCCTCGACGAACCCGCCACCATACGGGAGTTCAGCGATGGTCCGGGGCTCGCCACCGTCAACGCTGCCAAGGCGGACAGCATCATCAGCGAACAGATAGCGGCGCCCGTCCTGAGCCAGACCGCCGAAGCTGAACGGCCGTCCGTCAGCAGGCTCGGCGCCAAGGTTGCGGCTGCGGCCGCCAGCGATCGGCGTATAAGCGGCAAGCTCGCGACCCGAGCTTGCTTGGCGAGTGATGAGACCCTCACCGTCGGGAGCCCACTCAATCGACGAAACAGCGTCGGCGTTTCCCACCCGTCGCCCGACACCGGTCTCGGCATCGACGGTGTATAGTCCCCGTCCTTCGGTCCCGGCGAGGGCGTCGTACGCCAACCAGCGTCCGTCGGGCGACCACGCGGGGCCCACGCCCAACCCGCAGTAGTGGGGCAACACCGTGGAGCGCGCGCCGGTTGTCCACGTCAGCACGGTGATGGCCAACCGGGTGCTGACACCGTCGGTGCATGGCGGGAAGCTCAAGCGCTGGGTGAAGGCCACCGCATCGCCAGACGGCGCTACCACCGCATGCTCGCCGGTCCCCAGGTCCGTCAGCTCGCTGGTTCGCAGCACCAGGCGGCGCAGTGTTTCCTCAACTCTGAGCAGCACCATCGCCTCGTCGGGAGACCACGCCAGCAGCTCGCCGCCCTCGGCGGTGCCGGGCGTCGGGAAGGCCCAGACCGCGGCGGACGCAGCGCTTGCAGCGAGGCTCATGACCGAGAGCGTCCACTCACTGGCGCCCGAGGTGCGGAAGTCCTGGTAGGGGGTACGGGTGCGGTGGACCGTCCAAGCGATGGCGCTGCTGCTGGGCGACCAAGCCAAAGAACGGACCTCACCCTCCACGGGCGCAGCGGCTGCTTCCCGCCCAGCAAGGTCGATCACCCGCAGCGTCTGGCCGTCATACGTAGCCAGGCTGGCGCCGTTCGGCGACCACCAGAACTGCCAAGGCTGGCCGGCGACGCGCCGCGCCGGACCGCCGGGAGACACCGCGTGCAAGCCAGAGTCGTCGGACCAAGCCAGGGCATCGCCGCGGGGCGCCCAGCGGACATTCGGCCGGTCGGGGGTGTCGGATACCAAGGTGTCGCCGGTGCCGTCGGGCCGCACCAGGTGCAGCGCAAACGATGCCGCCAGTGGGGGCGCCGCTACCAGGGCATCAAGCGCCCCCGTTCGGAGCACGGGCGGCGGCGGCGTGGGCGTGGCTGCCGGCAACGGCGCCGGCGAGGCCGACCCCCACCTGGAACCGACTAGAGGGAATAGAAGAGCGACCGTTGCGGTGCTGAGCGCGAGCGCCCCAACCAGCACCAAGGCTCTGCGAGATCGCACGGTTGTCGCCTCCAACACGGTGGCTGCCAAGCACCTCCGTACTGTACCGCGAAGTACCGAGCCCCATCCGCTGGAACACGAAAGCCGCCTTGGGCCTCAGCGGGCGCAGCAGTCTGTGACGATTTTCACGAGTCTTTCACACCGGTCGATAGAATCCACACGGCCGCCTCACACGCCACGAATAATCTGGGTTGAGGAGGTGCGGTCATGCTCGAAAACATCGTCCAGTGGTTGGGTCCGGTGCTGGCTTTTGAGGCAGCGATGTTCGGGGTGATTTTCGTGGTAGCTCGGGCGATCCTGAGCGAGGAGCATACCCAGGAAGCGCTGGAAGGGACTCACGCCGATCCCGAACCGGTTGAGGGTCGGCGCGACATGCGTCATGCCGCATAGCTGTACCAGGCATAGCGCGCCTGCGAGTGGCCTTAGCCGGCCGGAGCCTCGCTCGTCTGAAGCCGTGGCGGTCCGGCAACGGCGACCGTAAGGGCGGACGCCACCCAGATAACGATGACAAACCCGAACGCGACATGCCAGCTATTGGTCAGGTCGTACAAACCGGCCACCCATACCGGGCCCGTGGCGGTCGCAACCACCATGAATGGTCGCATGACGCCGTTGATGGCCCCCAAGTGATTGCGGCCGAAGTAGTTGGCCACAATCAGCGGTCGCATTACCAGGTTGCCGCCCAACGCCAGGCCGTTTGCCAGCGACACCAGCAACATGGTGGGGATGCTGTTCACCGGGAACATGAAGAAGACCGTGGCCGCCGTCAGGCTGGTGGCGATGGCCATCAACCGGCGGGGTGACCAACGGGTGGCCAGCGTGCCCCAGAGAAAGCGGGCACTGAAGGACCCGAGGCCGAACGCCGTCGCACTCAGCGCGGCGCTCTGCGCGGTGAACCCAATGTCCTGGAAGTAGACCAGCCAGTTCGCCTGAAGCCCGACCAGGCCGAGCCCGAACAACGCCCCCGAAACGGTGAGCAGCCAGAACGACGGCTCGCGCATGACTTCGCTGCGCGTGAAGCTGCGCTCGGCCGCGCGCCGCGCTGCTGCGCTCCCCGCCGCAGGCGCTGGTTCGCCGTCCGGCAGTTGGCCGATGTCCTCGGGGCGGGTGTGCACCAGGAACGAGAGCGGCAGCATGATGGCGATTCCGGCGATGCCCAGCGCAAGCCAGCCGTCGCGCCAGCCGAACCCCTCGATGACCGCACTGACCCACAGCGGGAAGATCAGCGGTCCGGCGCCCGCCCCCGAGGATGCGATGGCCAGCGCCTTCGCCCGCCTGCGGATGAACCACTTGGGCAGCACGGCCGTCAGCAGCATCTCGCCGCCACCAACGGCGAACAGGGTGCCGGCGCCGCCATACAGCAGATAGAACATCGGCAGGCTGTCCACCCACTTCAGCGCCGCCAGGCTGCAGCCGATGCCAATAGCCGTCAGCAGCATCAGCCGCCGCGCGCCGCCCGGCGCGTCTTGCATTGGCCCGATGACGGGTGCGATGAGCGCCGAGACCACGGACCGCACGGTGAGGGCGCCGTAGAACGCCGAGCGCGACCACCCCAGGTCTTGGGTCATCGGCAGCACGAACAGGCTGACTGCCCAGGTGCCGGCGCCGGTGTTGAACGCCCCGACGATGAGGGTGACTGCGACAAGAATCCAGCCGTGGAAGATTTTCGGTTTGGGCATCGGGCGGCGGTCCGTCAGTCGGCTCGGAGGGCTGGGGGTAGTATAAGCCCAGCCGGAGCGGGTCCACCCCCGGGCCTGGCGTGCACTGAGCGTTGAAGGGCGGAGCAGGGGCAATGACATCCGGTGGAGGACACTCGGATTCTCCTCCCTTGAAGGGAGGAGTTAGAGGAGGGTAGAAGCGCGGCCCAGAAGTGACTCTGCGCCGGAACTTCAACCCCCTCCTGGCCTCCCTCTGCTAGGGGGAGGAATAAGATGCTCCTGCGTTAAAGGGAGGATGGTGGAAGCGCGGCCCGAAGTCGC
>CAXNDA010000123.1:0-5460 GCA_964200875.1 Chloroflexota bacterium
GCGGGAGAGGGCTAGGGTGAGGGGGATCCCACGCCTCGCTACAAGCTACGCTCGCCCCCTCCCTCTAACTCCCTCCCGCGAGGGGAGGGATGACCGAGTCTTCGGGGCCGCTAGACACCCCCACGCGCCTGCCAACTGCACGCTCCAGGACCACGCGCCCGCCCCGTCCATCCGATCCCCTCTCCCCCGGCGGGAGAGGGCTAGGGAGAGTGGGACCACCTCGTGACCACGCCACCAACCACCGGCTTCCAAACCGTCGACATGCACATCAACGTGGGGCCGCAGCACCCGGCCACCCACGGCGTGTTTCGCATGGTGCTGCAGGTCGATGGCGAGCGGATCATCGACTGCGACCCCTACATCGGCTACCTCCACCGCGGCTTCGAGAAGCTTTCGGAGAACGAGGGCTGGCACGATGTCATCGTGCACCTGGACCGCACCGACTACATCTCACAGTTCAACAACGAGCTGTGCTACCTGCTCGCCCTCGAGAAGATGCTGGGTGTGGAGGCGCCGGAGCGCGCCCAGTACGCCCGGATCATCCTCTCGGAACTCAACCGCATCGTCAGCCACATGATGTTCTACGGCGCCTTCGGAGCCGACGTCGGCGCCATTACGCCGTTCCTCTACGCCTTCCGCGAGCGTGAGCGGCTGCAGCGGCTGTTCGAGTCGGTGAGCGGGGCGCGCCTGATGCACTTCTACTTCCGCGCCGGTGGCTTGAAGGAAGACCTGCCGCCCGGGTTCGAGGCTGAAGTGCGGGGGATGCTGCCCACCATCGCCGCTGGTCTGGACGAATGCGACCGCCTGCTGAGCCAGAACGAGATATTCCTTAGCCGCACCATCGGTGTCGGCAAGTTCACCGCCCAAGAGGCCATCGCCTACGGCTGCACCGGCCCCGTGCTGCGGGCCAGCGGTGTCGCCGAAGACGTCCGCCGGTCGGACCCGTATTCGCTCTACCCCACCCTCGACTTCGAGGTGCCGGTTGGCAAGCAGGGCGACTGCTTCGATCGCTATTGGGTGCGAGTGCAGGAGATGCGCGAGAGTCTGAAGATCGTGCAGCAGTGCCTCGATCGCATGCCAGCAGAAGGCTCAATTCGCACGCCCGTACCGCGCTACCCCTTCATGCGGGTGGAGGCCGGCGAGATCTACTTCCACACCGAGAATCCTCGCGGCGACTACGGCGTCTATATCATCAGCAAGGGCGGCACCGAGCCGTATCGTATGCGCCTGCGCAGTCCCAGTTTTTGCAACCTGATGGCGCTCAAACCCATGCTGCGCGACGCCTACCTTGCCGACGCAGTCGTCATCCTCGGCTCCCTCGACATCGTCCTCGGCGAGGTGGACCGGTGAGCTTGACTCCGCCCGCAGCGTCTGGGACCAGACCCGCTCAGAACGCCATCCGGTCCCCTCTCCCCCAGCGGGAGAGGGCTAGGGTGAGGGGGATCCCACGCCTCGCGACAAGCTACGCGCGCCCCCTCCCTCTAACTCCCTCCCGCGAGGGGAGGGAGGACCGGACGTTCGGGGCCGGTGGATACTCCCAAACGCTTGCCGACTGCACGCTCTTCGACCACGCGCCTGTCACGCCCATCCGATCCCCTCTCCCCCAGCGGGAGAGGACTAGGCGCCGTTCTGAGCGGGCCGAAGGAGAGCGGGGGATCACCACATCATGAACCTCACCATCCCCTTTGATCCGGCGATCCGCATCCTGATACTGGCGGCCGTCGTCTTCAACGTCGTCCTCATCCTGACCTACGTCGAACGCAAGGTGCTTGGGCATATCCAGCAGCGCCTCGGCCCCATGCGCACCGGCTTCCACGGCATTCTGCAGGCCCCCGCCGACGCCGTGAAGCTGATGTTCAAGGAAGACCTCACCCCCAACAGCGCCGACCGCTTGGTTTACCAGCTTGCGCCGTTCCTGGTGTTCGTCCCCATCTTCATGATGTTCATCACCATCCCGCTCACGGCCACACTAGTGGTGCAGAACCTGGATTTGGGCCTGTTCTATTTGGTGGCCCTCTCGTCGCTGCACATCGTGGGTCTATTGATGGCCGGCTGGGGGTCAGACAACAAGTACGCCCTGCTGGGAGGCGTGCGATCGGCGGCGCAGCTCATCAGCTACGAGTTGCCGCTGGCCTTCGCCGTCATGGGCGTCGTCTTACTCACCGGCACCCTAAACTTAACCACTATTGTGCACAACCAGGCGTTGGTCCCCCTGGTTGTGCTGCAACCCCTGGGCTTCGTTATATTCTTGATCGCCTCGCTTGCGGAGATGGGGCGCACCCCCTTCGACATCCCTATGGCCGAGAGTGAGGTCGTGGGCGGCCCCTGGGTGGAGTACAGCGGCATGCGGTGGGCGATCTTCTTCCTCGGCGAGTACGCCAGCCTCTTCGCCTCGTGCGCGCTGATGGTGGTGCTGTACCTCGGCGGCTGGATGGTCCCCTTCGCGGGCGGCCTCGATCCGATCACCGGCACCATCATCGGCGCCGCTTGGTTCCTGCTGAAGACCATGCTGTTGGTGTTCTTCGTGTTCTGGCTGCGCGGCACCCTGCCGCGCCTCCGCATCGACCAGCTCATGGCGTTCGCCTGGAAGATGCTGATCCCCTTCTCGTTCCTGAACCTCATCCTCACGGCATGGGCGCTGGTGTACGGTGACGAGCTACCCTCGCTGCTGCCGTTCATCCACCCGGCAGGTTCGTGGCTCATCGTCGCAGGCAGTGTCGCCACCGTCCTGTTCGCCTACGCCGTCCACCGGCAGACTCGGAGAAGCGCATGATCGGTGTCCTCAAGGGCTTGGTGCAGACTTGGAAGACGCACTGGCGCCCCCGCGTCACGGTACAGTACCCTGACGAGCGGCTCCCGTTGCAGCCCCGCTACATGGGCTTTCCCGGCCTGATGTGGGACGCCGAACACGACGAGCCCTTCTGCACCGGCTGTCAGGTCTGCATGCGCCACTGTCCCACCCAGTGCATGACCGTCACCATGATGGACAACCCGAAGTTCGCCGACGACACCAGCAAGCGCCGCAAGATCATCGATTACTTCAGCATCAACCAGAGCCGGTGCATCGCCTGCTCCATCTGCGTGGAGGTCTGCAACTTCGAGGCCATTGAGATGACGCACATTTTCGAAAAGGCGAACTACTACCCCGATGTGGTGGTCGACTTGCCAGACCTGCTGCAGATGTCGGCCGATCACCGCGCCCACAAGGACACCATGCCTTCGCGCGAGACCCGGGACCAACTGTGACCGGGATCGACCTCGCCTTCTATGTGCTGGCGGGCGTCTCCATCGCGGGGGGGCTGGGCCTTGCCATCACCCGCAGCGTCGTCCACGGCGCGCTGTTCCTGATCCTCGCACTCATGGGCGTCGCCGGCGTGTTCTTCACCCTGCTGGCCGACTTCCTGGCCCTGGTGCAGGTGTTGCTGTACGCGGGCGGCGTCACTATCCTGATGCTGTTCGCCATGATGCTCACGCAGGTGCGCGAGCAGCCCGAGGCCACCAACAACACGCAGCGACCCTGGGCCGCCGTCGCGTCCCTCGGGTTCTTTGGGGCGATCACCGCCGCTATCGTGGTCACCCCGTGGCCGCGCACTCTGCCCGAGGGCGCGCAGCACGTCGAGTTCGTCGATATCGCCGGCACGCTGTTCACACGCTGGGCGGTCCCCTTCGAGATCGCCTCGCTGTTGCTGCTGGTCGCCCTCATTGGCGCCATTATCGTCGCCCGCGAGGCCACCGAGTGATCCCGCTGGAGCATGTCCTCATCGTCGCAGCGGCGTTGTTCAGCCTTGGCCTCTACACCGTGCTGGCCCGGCGCCATGCGGTGTTGGTGCTCATGGGCATCGAGCTGATGCTGAACGCTGTGAACATCAACTTCATCGCCTTCGCAGGTTACGCCGACCCCGAAAACTTCACCGGCCAGATATTCGCCATCTTCGTCATCGTGGTGGCGGTGGCCGAGGTCGGGCTGGCGCTGGCCATCATCCTCCGCCTGTTCCGCCTGCGCGCCACCGCCAACCTGGATGAAGCGGACAGCATGCGATGGTGAGTTGTTATGTCATGCTGAGCGCCAGCGAAGCATCTCCCGCCCCCCTGCGCCCGCCCGACGACGAGCCTCGAGAGAAGCCGAGCGCGCTCGGTTCGTCATTTCTCCCCCTGCCTAGGGGAAGACTAAGAGGGGGTTCCGGACCGCTGGAGCATCACGCAAGGCTGACCTCACAGCACGGCAGCAGTCGGCTCGAAATAAGGTCACACCCGTGGGGCGTCCCTAAAGTCGCCCCCAGCCGCTCAAACGTCCGCGCTCTCCACGCGCGCCGTGAACCCTCCCCTAGCCCCTCCCTAGTCAGGGAAGGGAATTGGATGAACCAGTGACCGCTGAATCCGCCTGGATCCTCCCGGCCCTCCCCTTCGCAGCCTTTGTGATCCTGGGCTTGGCGTCCCTCACCGGCTGGGATCGCCGCCTGCCCGACCACGGCTCCTGGCTCGCCATCGCGGCCATCGCCGCCGGCCTGGTGCTGTTCGTCCCTATCACCATCGATGTCTTGGTCAACGGCCCGCAGGACTACGTTTTCCCCTGGTTCGCCGCGGGCCAGACGCAGTTCTCCCTCGGCCTGCTGGTCGATCCACTGACGGTTGTCATGCTGGGCCTGGTCACCTTTGTCGCCACCTGCGTCGCGGTGTACTCCACCGGCTACATGCACGGCGAGCCCCGCTACGCCTGGTACTTCGCTGCGCTCTCGCTGTTCGTCGCGTCGATGCTCGGCCTGCTGCTCGCCGACAACCTGCTGCAGCTCTACATCTGCTGGGAACTGGTGGGCGTCTGCTCCTACCTGCTGGTCGGCTTCTACCACGAGCGGCGCTCGGCCGCCGAAGCCGCGAAGAAAGCCTTCGTCACCACCCGCATCGGCGATGTCGGCATGCTCATCGGCATCCTGCTGCTGTTCCAGGCCACCGGCACGTTCCACATCGGCGACATCCTCGCCAAGGTCGCCAGCGGCGGGCTGGAGCCGAACCTCATGACCGCCGCTGCGTTGCTGCTGTTCCTGGGGGCGATGGGCAAGAGCGCCCAGTTCCCACTGCACGTCTGGCTGCCCGACGCGATGGAGGGCCCCACGCCGGTCAGCGCGTTGATTCACGCCGCCACCATGGTCGCCGCCGGGGTCTATTTAGTGGCCCGCATGTTCCCGCTGTTCGAGGCAGCTCCGGGGGCCCTGGCGGTCGTGACGGCCATCGGCGCCATCACAACGATCCTCGGCGCCGGCATTGCGCTGGTCATGACCGACATCAAGAAGGTCATCGCCTACTCCACCATCAGCAAGCTCGGGTTCATGATGCTCACTCTGGGCGTGGGCGGCTACACCGCGGCGATCTTCTACCTGGTGACGCACGGCTTCTTCAAAGCGCTGCTGTTCTTGGGCGCGGGCAGCGTGATTCACGGCGCCGGTTCACAAGAGGCCGGCGAGC
>CAXNDA010000124.1:0-5445 GCA_964200875.1 Chloroflexota bacterium
GGCGGTGGGCGACACGAGGTCGCCCCTACGGGGATCGGCGGGCGGCCCCGGCTCGTGGTCTGGCGTCATGGCGTTGGCCGCTATCGACCCGCGTAGGGGTGGCCTCGCGCCACCCGCACCGCCGGCCAGCCACCCACGTTCCAGGGTAATGCTTGCCGTCGTGCCCGAGGGGCGTGACGCGTCCGGGGCGGTGGGCGACGCGAGGTCGCCCCTACGGGGATCGGCGGGCGGCCCCGGCTGGTGGTCTGGCGTCATGGCGCTGGGTCGCTTCGTCCACGGCAGACAACGAACGAGCGACCCTTGCAGGGCCGCTCGGCATCTGTCCGCCATGCGAGGCGTTAAGACTTTTCGACTTCCTCAGCGTGGTGGCAGGCCACGTAGTGGTCGGGGCCTCCCGTAGGGCCCATGTTGCGCCATACAGGAATGTCCTGCTTGCAGACGTCCGTCACGAACGGGCAGCGGGTGTGGAACACGCAGCCGCTGGGGGGGCGCATCGGGCTGGGCACGTCGCCCTGCAGGATGATGCGCTTGCGGGTCGCCTCGATGTCGGGGTCGGGCACCGGCACCGCCGAGAGCAGCGCCCGGGTGTACGGATGCAACGGCCGCTCGTACAGGGCGTTGCGATCGGCCAGTTCCATCATTTTCCCCAAATACATCACCGCCACCCGGTCGCTGATGTGGCGGACCACGGCGAGGTCGTGGGCGATGAATAAGAAGGTGAGGCCGAACTTCTCCTGAAGGTCTTCCAGCAGGTTGATGATCTGTGCCTGGATGCTGACGTCGAGCGCTGAGATCGGCTCGTCGCACACCACGAAGGTCGGGTTGCTGGCAAGGGCCCGCGCGATACCGATGCGCTGGCGCTGGCCGCCGCTGAACTCGTGGGGGTAGCGGCTGGCGAAGTAGGGATGCAGGCCGACGGTGGTGAGCAGCTCGTCCACCCGCTCTCGATATTCCTTCCCCTTGGCCAGACCATGGATCTTGAGCGGTTCGCCGACGATGTCGCCGCAGGTCATGCGGGGATTCAGCGAGCCGTACGGGTCTTGGAAGATGACCTGGATCTTGCGGCGCATCTTGCGGAGTTCATCGCCCTTGAGCGTCAGCAGGTCCAGCTCGTGCCCGTCGTCCCAGAAGCGCACCGAGCCGGCAGTCGCCTTGGTCAGCTGCAGAATGGCGCGACCGGTGGTGGTCTTGCCGCAGCCGCTCTCGCCCACCAGGCCCAGCGTCTCGCCCTTCTTGATGGTGAAGCTGATGCCGTCGACGGCCTTGATATCGCCAATCTTTCGCTCGAAGATCAGGCCTTGCGTGACCGGGAAGTACACCTGCAGGCCCTTGACCTCAAGCAGCGTCTCGTCCGTGGCCCCAGATGGGCGTATGGTGGATGCGGTTGGGGTGGTCATACAGGCTCCTTGATCTTTCCAGTCTTCACATCCACCCAGCACGACGCGCTATGGCCCGGCACCACGTCTTCGAGCGGTGGGTACTCGGCCCGGCACTTGTCCTCGGCGAACTTGCAGCGTGGCTCGAAGCGGCACCCAGCCGGCGGGCGGGTCATGTCTGGCGGCAGGCCCTCGATGGGGTCAAGCTTCAACCGCAGCGCTTCATCGAGGCGGGGAATGCTGTGCAGCAGGCCCAGGGTGTAGGGGTGGCTGGGCAGCTTGTACAAGTCGTGCGCGGTGGCGTGCTCAACAATACGGCCGGCATACATCACGTTCACGTTGTTTGCGTAGCGGGCCACAATGCCCAGGTTGTGAGTGATGAGCACCACCGATGTGCCGAACTCGGTGGTCAGCTCTTTCATGACCTCCAGCACCTGAGCCTGAATGGTCACGTCGAGCGCGGTGGTCGGCTCGTCGGCCAGCAGCAACTTGGGGTTGCAGCTCAGGCCCATGGCAATCATCACCCGCTGGCGCATACCGCCACTGAACTGGTGCGGGTAGGCGTCGATGCGCTTGGCAGCCTCGGGAATGCGTACCCGCTCCAGCAGTTCGACGGTGCGGTTGCGAGCCTGCTTCGGCGTCATGCTCATGTGCAGCTCAAGCGCTTCGCTGATCTGCCGCCCGATGGTGAGCACGGGGTTGAGGCTGGTCATGGGCTCTTGGAAGATCATAGCGATCTCCTTGCCCCGCACCTTTCGCATGTCCTCATCGCCCAGATCCAGCAGGTTCACGCCGTTGAGCAGAATCTGCCCGCTCTCAATGCGCCCCGGCGGGCTGGAGATGAGGCGCATGATGCTGAGGGCGGTGACGCTCTTGCCGCTGCCGCTCTCTCCCACCAGCCCCAGAGTTTCGCCCTGTTCCATGCTGAACGACACGTCGTCTACTGCCCGAACGGTGCCTTCACGTGTGTGGAAGTAGGTCTTGAGGTTCTTTACTTCAAGTAGTGGTGCCATTGCGCCTTCCTAGTGCCATTTGGTGTCCAAGCATACACCAAATTTCGAGATAGTGAAGTCTTTTGTGGATTACCGTTGGTGGGGAAGGAGGGGCTCGAACCCTCACGCCTTGCGGCACATGATCCTAAGTCATGCTCGTCTGCCAATTCCGACACTCCCCCAGGTACTGAATGCGCCACCCTGAAGGTGGCGCACTCTGCATAATCCTAATGGTGGGCCGCACAGGAATCGAACCTGTAACCCGCTGATTAAGAGTCAGCTGCTCTGCCAATTGAGCTAGCGGCCCGTACCGTTCCGAAGGCTCGGTACGAGAGCACAGTATACCGCGCCGCAAAAGCGCGCGCCACATTTATCAGCCATGCAAGCGTTCAGAGCCGGTGAGTTGGCCGGAGCCTGCGGGCTAAGGGCCACGCAGCACCACCGCACAGCACTGATGGGCATCGCCTCGGCCTGGGAGTCGTGAGGGGGCGGGCGGGCGGGATGAGCCGACGCTCATCAGAAGGCCGCAGACGCGACAGCGCACGGGGGATGGCCTCCGGGACTCGGAACGCTTACTCAGGTGTCGGTGAGGAGGGTGAGAGGGGATTGGGTGGGCTTCGCACCCGGAGGCGGCGTGATGGGCAGGGGTTCGACCCCCTCTTCGTCTCCCCCTAGGAGGGGGCGAAGGGCTCTGTACCCTGTACAATGAACCTACGGGTAAGGGAGCCCGGGCCACCGCATGAGCGACCAAGCGCATATCCGTAACTTCTGCATTATTGCCCACATCGACCACGGCAAGAGTACGCTGGCCGACCGCCTGCTGGAGCACACCGGCACCATCAGCCAGCGCGACATGCAGGCTCAGGTGCTGGACAGCATGGACCTGGAGCGTGAGCGCGGCATCACCATCAAGCTGCAGCCGGTGCAGATGACGTATACGGCGAACGACGGCCAGACCTACCAGCTCAACCTGATCGACACTCCCGGGCACGTGGACTTCACTTATGAGGTGTCGCGCAGCCTGGCGGCGTGCGAGGGCGCGGTGCTGGTGGTGGACGCGAGCCAGGGCATTCAGGCGCAGACGCTGGCGAACGTGTACCTGGCCATGGAAGAGGACCTGACGCTGATTCCGGTGATGAACAAGATTGACCTGCCCAGCGCCGAGCCCGCCATGGTCGCCGCACAGATCGAGCGAGTCATTGGCCTGCCGGCGAAGGACGTGATCCCGGCCTCGGCCAAAGAGGGGCGCGGCACCAAGGAGATTCTGGAGGCAGTGGTTGCCCATGTGCCGCCGCCCTCGGGCAACCCCGATGGTCCGTTGCGAGCGCTGATTTTCGACTCGAAGTACGACACCTACAAGGGCGTCATCGCCTACATCCGCGTGGTCGATGGCTCGGTGAAGACCGGCGCCCGCCTGCGGATGCTGCAGACCGAGACCGTGGTCGACGCGCTGGAGGTTGGGGTGTTCCACCCCGCGCTCACCCCCGAGGCGGGGCTCTCGTGCGGGCAGGTGGGCTACATTGCCACCGGCCTCAAGAACGTGCGCGACGCTCGCGTCGGCGACACCGTCACGCTGTACGCCGACCCCGCCAGCGAGGCGCTGCCCGGCTACCGCGCCAGCAAGCCGATGGTGTTCGCCGGCCTCTATCCCTCGGACGGCAACGACTTCCCGCTGCTGCGCGACGCCCTGGAGAAGCTGCAACTGAACGATGCGTCGCTGACCTTCGAGCCCGAGAGTTCGGTGGCGTTGGGCCCCGGCTTCCGCTGCGGCTTTTTGGGCCTGCTGCATATGGAAGTGGTGCAGGAGCGGCTGGAGCGTGAGTACGACATCAACATGCTCATCACGGCCCCCAGCGTGGAGTACAGCCTGACGCTGACCAACGGCCAGGAGATCATCATCGACAATCCGGCGCTGATGCCCGACCCCAGCCGGCTGCAGGAGATGCGGGAGCCGTGGATGGACATCACCATCGTCGGGCCCTCGCGCTTTGTGGGCGCCTGCATGGACCTGGTGATCAGCAACCGCGGTGAGTTTGTGAACATGGAGTATCTGGACACCGGCGCGGCGACGACGTTGACCGAGGCCGAGCAGGAGCGCGACGGCCGGGTGCTGATGAAGTTCCGCATTCCGCTGTCGGAGATGCTGGTGGACTTCTACGACGACCTGAAGAGCCGCACCCAGGGCTACGCCAGCCTGGACTACAGCTTCTGGCAGATGCGGCCGGCCAAGCTGGTGAAGCTGGACGTGCTGGTGAACGGCGTGGCGGTGGACGCGCTATCGGTGATCACCAACTTCGAGAGCGCGCCCCGCGAGGGCCGGATGCTGGTGGACCGCTTACGGGGCCTGATTCCCCGCCAGATGTTCGACGTGCCGATTCAGGCGGCCATCGGCGGCCGGGTGGTGGCCCGCGAGACGGTGCGGGCCGTGCGCAAGAACGTGCTGGCCAAGTGCTACGGGGGCGACATTTCCCGCAAGCGCAAGCTGCTGGAGAAGCAGGCCGAGGGCAAGAAGCGGATGAAGCGCGTCGGGTCGGTGGAGATTCCGCAAGAGGCGTTTATGGCGGTGCTGAAGCTGCGGGATTAGGGGCTTCTCCGTTGGCAGGCGACTCCTCGGGACTCCCACGTCCGTTGAACGCCCAGGAACGCGGCGTGCTCGCGGCTGCCCTGACTGGACATGACCCAGATGTGGAAGCCCTCCGTGCTCAAATGAGCTCAGCCGTCGTGGTCGAAGAGTGGCCTTGTTGCCCAACAGTGAAGCTATCGGTTCCTCCTGAGACCCCCTTGGCGTCTAAGCTGCAAGGAGCGATTGTCGAATTGGACAGCGGTTCTGGCTCCAGCTACATGGAACTGATAGTGCGCACGGAGCGGGGGTACCTGAGCCTCCTCGAACTCGTGCATTACGCCGAAACGCAGGTCACGTCATGGCCTGACACCGAGGGATGGACCGGATGGCGCCGCTGGGATTTATCGCCGCCGAGACCTCCCGGCAAAGCTTCAACCCCCACTTAACCTCCCCCTGCTAGGGGGAGGAACCTGAACTTCCCCTCCCTGGCAGGGAGGGGCTAGGGGAGGGTTGA
>CAXNDA010000125.1:0-5438 GCA_964200875.1 Chloroflexota bacterium
ACCCGCGGATGGCCGGGTTCGGGTGATTCACCGGCTCTAGATGCAGCCGGGCATGCACGTAGTCGATGTGGGAGGTGTCGGTATCGCCCTCAATGCCCTGGATGAAGTTGTTGCACTCCAGCATGGCCGTCGGCTCGTAGCACCAGTCGTCCGGCGCGGTGTTGAACTCCAGCGCAGGGATGGGCGGCGGGGTGGTGCGGGGGCCCATGTAGGCCCAAATCATGCCGCTCTTCTCCCACGTGGGGTAGGCGGTCGCCTTGATCTTGTGCTTGAAGTTGCTTTCGGCTGGCTCGTTGGGCATGTCCACACAGGTACCCTCGGCATCGAACTTCCAGCCGTGATAGACGCAGCGCAGGCCATTCTCTTCGTTGCGGCCAAAGAACATGCTGGCGCCGCGGTGCGGGCAGGCGTTCTGCATAACGGCGGTCGAACCGTCGGTATTGCGCCATGCGATGAGGTCCTCACCCAGCAGCTTCACCCGCTTCGGGGGGCAGTCCGGGTCGGGCAACTCCTTGGACATCAACATGGGCATCCAGTACTCCCGCAGGAGTTTGCCCATAGGGGTACCGGGGCCAACCCGGCACAACATTTCATTATCAGCTGGACTCAGCATGCGACCTCCGAGAGGGTGATATGGCTATCACGGTAGGAGGCGTGGCATGAAGGCCGCATGAAAACGGCGAGACGCGTGTGAGGATTTTGTGAGGAGTCGGCACTTGGACGGTTGCGGCGCGCCCCAAGAACCGCTGTCCGAGCCGTGGGGAGGTGTGATCCGACGGTCTGGCTGCCCTAGTCCGTGCCACTGACCAGAGCGTTATATCAAGTAGTAGTAATTGCTTGACTGCTTAATACCATATCTGGTATACCGTCCTTGTATTCGAGCAGCATGCTATCGGCGGGTCATCCGCCGTGGCGGCGAGACCACTTTTTGTAAGGAGGCCACCGTGGAAGAGTCCCGACCGATGATCCACATCCGACTGCCCAAGGCCCTGATCAAGCGGGTCGACCATGTCGCGGTAGACTTGGACAAAGACAGGGCAAAGACCATCGAGCAGTTGCTTGCCGCTGCTCTGGAGCGCTTTGACGAACCCATGCCCGACATCCGGCCCCTCGAGCGGTTCGCCGTCGGCAGCCGCTAGCTCACCCTCCTCGCGTCCTTCTCAGCGCCAGGACGCGTTGCCATGCCCCGCGAACCGCTGATCACCGGCAGCCCCCTCGAGGACGACGAGGGGGCTGTTCCGCCTGGCTCCGAGCGTGAACTGCTGTGGAGTCTGCGTCCCACCAGCTTGGTCGAGTACATCGGCCAGCAGGAGATTGTGGACAACCTGAAGGTGGCGATTACTGCCGCCCAGCAGCGCGGCGAGCCCCTGGATCACGTGCTGTTTCACGGCCCGCCGGGCCTGGGCAAGACCACGCTGGCCCACATCATCGCCAACGAGATGGGCGCCCACATCACCCACACCTCGGGACCCGCGCTGGAGAAGCCGGGGGACATCGTCGGCCTGCTCTCGAACGTCGAGGCCGGCGAGGTGGTGTTCATCGACGAGATCCACCGGCTATCCCGCACCGTGGAGGAGTACCTCTACTCGGCGATGGAGGACTTCAGCGTCGATATCATCGCCGGGCAGGGCCCCAAGGCCCGCTCGCTGCGGTACCGGCTCGAGCGCTTCACGCTGATCGGGGCCACCACGCGTGCGGGCAACCTCTCGGCCCCGCTGCGCGACCGGTTCGGCATTGTAGCCCACCTCGACTTCTACACCGACGACGAACTGGCAGCGGTGGTGACGCGCTCGGCGCAGCTGCTGGAAACGCCGCTGGCCACCGAGGCAGCGTTAGAGGTAGCCCGGCGCAGCCGCGGCACGCCGCGCGTCGCGAATCGCTTGCTGCGCCGGGTGCGAGACTATGCCCAGGTGCACGGCGATGGCCGGGTAACGCTCGACCTAGCGCAGATCGCGCTGAAGCGCGAGGGCGTGGACGACCGCGGCCTGGACAAGACCGACCGGCAGTACCTGACCACGATTATCGAGCAGTACGCCGGAGGCCCGGTGGGGCTGGAAGCGCTGGCCGCAACGCTGAACGAGGAATCGAGCCTGCTGGCCGATGTGGTCGAGCCCTTCTTGCTGAAGATCGGCTTTGTGAACCGCACCCCGGCCGGCCGGCGCGCCACCAAGGCCGCCGCCACCCACCTGGGCTACCTGGATGCAACGCTGGAGCAGCCGCGCCTGCTGTGACCGTGACCTCGTGGGTCACTTGCCTCGGCTATAGCAGAAACCACCATCACGTGAAGCGTGCCAAGGGTACGGGA
This sequence comes from Chloroflexota bacterium, assembly GCA_964200875.1. GTDB lineage: Bacteria > Chloroflexota > Dehalococcoidia > SHYD01 > SHYD01 > SHYE01. Next base: position 2,306 of record CAXNDA010000125.1, read on the forward strand.
TAGCGCAGCGGAAGTTCGGGTCCCTTCTCCCCCGGCGGGAGAAGGTTAGGAAGAGGGGGATGTCCTTGCTGGTTAGCCCGTTCAGTGGTGTGTGGTGTGTGAGGACAATCACCAGAGCCAGCGAGCATCCATCACTACAATCGTGACAAGTGACCCACTAGTGGTGTGAAGTACCTAAAGGGATGTGGACGTCCGAGCGGGAGAGTCCCGAGAGGGCGGCAGCCCTTCCGGGCGGGGGTGTTCGAGGGGGAACCCCCTCGACTCCTAAAGAGTTCCATGGGTGGGCGGAGGGAACCATCGCGCTCATCCGAAGGCCGCTAGCCGAGCCACCTCATACTACGTGCGTCACACCACTAGAACAGCGCTCGCAGTACCACGCCGAGCCCACCAGCGATGGTGACATAGGCGGTGGCGGCTCCCAGTGAGACGAGCCCCGTGATGCCGAACGCCAGCGCTGGGTTGGGCGTCCGCCGAAAGAGCTGCCCGTTCGTCACCGCAGCCATAATCCCCAGGACGGCCCCAACCGCGCCGCCAAGCCCAATCAACGCCAGCGGCAGGCCGGCCCAGACCAACTGGTACCAGGGCAGTGGCTGACCGACGCTCACGCTCGCGCCGTCGATGCTGACTCGAGGCATGGGGTCGACCAGGAAGGCGCTGCCCCGCAGTTGTACCGCAGCCGGGGCGCCGTCGGCTCGGGCGATGGTGAACCGCCCACCCTTCTTGTCTTTGGGCACAGGCTGTCCGTTCACCAACAGCACCGGCCCGCCCAGCAGGCCGCTCGACCTGATCGACAGCTTGAGATGATCGAACCCTTGCGCTGTGAACGAAAACTCCATGCTTTACGACCTCACTGAAGTTGTTCGTACAACTATCGGTTGGACGCGGGCAATTACCATGATGTGAGCCGTCAGCGTTCGGAGCCGGTGGCTTGGCTTTGCCCCGTAACTTGTAAGAACTCAGCCTTCGGGTGCTGGTCGCGCCACTGTCGAACCGCGGCCTTCGGATGGGCGTTGGCTCTTCTCGCTCACCCACCCCAGGGGTCTCGAAGTGGGGGGCTCTTCGACAAGCTCAGGACAGGCGCCCCCCCTGGCTGAGGGGACTCGCCGTCCCCGGGCCCGCCGTTTACGGCGGCGGTACTCAGGACACCCCTGCCGAGGCCATACTCATCAGTGCAATTTGGTGGTGCTGCGTGGCTTTAGCCCGCAGGTCACAAGGTCAACTCATCAGCTCTGAACTCTTACCTTAACTTCTTGACACCTGGCTTCTTAGCGCCCTTAATGTACTTTGTCTATTTACTCACTCGACTTTAGGGCTGGTCATGGAACTCGAAGCCGCCGCCATCACGCTTATAGCTATCACCCTGTTCGCGGCCGGCGTGAACGGCGCCCTTGGGTATGGGTTCTCGTCGCTGACGGTGCCCGTGGCGCTGCTCTTCTACTCTGGCCGGGTACTGAGCCCAGCGCTGGTGCTGGTAGAGGTCGCGCTCAACGCCTATGTGTTGCTGGTCAACCGCGAGAGCTTTTCCCGCGTCTGGCGACGTACGCTGCCGATTCTGATAGGGCTGGTGCCGGGTATCGCGCTGGGCAGCTACCTGCTGTCGCACGTGGACCCCGGCGTGATGAAGTTGGTGACCTACCTGGTGTTGCTGCCGCTGATCTTGATGCAGGCCGCCGGGATTCGGCGCTACATCAAGGGCGAGCGCTTGGTGGCGTTGCCTCTGGGGTTCGGCGTCGGCACGCTGTACTCCATCACCACCATTTCGGGCCCGCCGCTGGCGATCATGTTCAACAACCAGGGTTTCGCCAAGGAGGACTTCCGGGCGGGCCTCGGGCTGGTGCGCGTGGTGGAGTCCAGCCTCACTGCGGTGGCATACGCGCTCCTCGGCCTCTTCACCGCCCCCAGCCTCGAGCTGCTGCCGCTGATTGTGCCGAGCGTCGTCATTGGCCTGCCAGTCGGCGCGTTCGTCATTCGCCGCATGAATCACGAGACCTTCCGCCGTATCTGCATGAGCTTCGACGCTTGGGTGGTTGGCTTCGGTCTCTCCCGGGTGCTGATGGAACTGAACATTCTGCCCTCGCCGGCAGGCTACATTGCGCTGGCCGTCGCGGGGTCCATCGACCTGTGGCTGCTGTTCAGGTTCTTCCGAGGACTCTCCGAGCGAGAGCGGCATGCGCCGGAGCCGGCCGAGCCAGCGGTGGTCGCCTGAGGTTACCGCTGGCGCCCAGAGCGCCGGCGGGCCGGTGGGTAAGAGCTCAGTGTTGGTGAGTTGGCTTTGAGAACCTGCGGGCTAAAGCCACGCAGCACCACCGCACAGCACTGATGGGCAGCGTCTCGGCAGGGGAGTCCTGAGGGGACGGCGAGTCCTCTCAGGCAGGGGCGTGGGGGTGCCTGTCCTGAGCCTGTCGAAGGGCCCCCCACTTCCTCCAAGTTTACGCGGGTGGGCGGGCGGGAGAAGCGAGGCCACTCGAAGCCGCGGTTCGACAGTGGTGCGACCAGCCCGACACCCGAAGACGTGAACTCTTACGGCGGAGGCGCTGTCGTTGACAAGCCACCTGCACCCACTACACTGATGTGGGCGTGCTGCTGGCGCGCCCCTACTTCACGTACTCACGCAGGAGGACCCCCCTATGGCCCAGATTGTCGCGGGCTTCGCCACCTCATTCAGCCCCCAACTTCATGTATCCCCCGACCTTTGGGCGGCGATGGGCGAGCGCGACAAGGGCTCGGCCCATCTGGTGGGGCCAGACGGCCAGGACCACAGCTACGACGACTTGGTGAAAATGGCGGGCCCCGGCGTGGCGAAGGCGATAGAGCCGGCAGAGGCCGCCGCCCGTCACGGCCGCTCGCAGCAGCACATCGCCACCATAGGCAAGATGTTGCGCGACACGGCTCTGGATGCCTTGGTGGTATTCACCGACGACGAGAACTACCTCTTTAGCGAGCATATGCGGCCATCGTGCATGCTGTACTTTGGGGGCACGGTGCCGTACCTGCCCCGCACGGTGGCAGAATCGGCGCCGCCCGCAACCAAGGCCGCGGCGTGGGCCTATGGCACCGAAGCGGCGGAGTTCCCGGGGCAAGAAGCGCTGGGCGAGCACATCATGTGGCACTTCTCGCAGAAGGCGCAGATCAC
>CAXNDA010000126.1:0-5431 GCA_964200875.1 Chloroflexota bacterium
CGAGCGCCTCGCCGCCGGATGCCGACGCGGCAGCCACCACCGATTCAGCCTCCGCTCGGCTGGTGCGATAGGCCACAGCCACCCGCCAGCCTTCGGCCAGCAGCGCCAACGCCACAGCATGTCCGATGCCGCGCGCGCCACCGGGGATCAACGCGACCCGGCTCCCGCTATCCGGCACGAGCCGGCTCCTTGGCCTCAACCACCTCAGGCGGCGCCGGTGCCCGCAAAAAGGCGAACCACGCGCCGGCCACCAGGAACAGCGCTATCATGATCCAGATCACCAGTTCGTAGCTCTGGGTGCTGTCGTACATCGCCCCCGCGAACACCGGCATGCCCATGGTGCCGCCAGTGTACGCAATGCTCATGAAGCCCCGCATGGTGGCGTAGTTCTTGCGGCCGAAGTAGTCGCCGATCATCACCCAGTTCAGCGGGATGGTGCCCTGCATCACCGCGAACAGCGCGGCGAACGCGACCAGGTGCCACAGCTCCTGCGCCCCTTGCAGCACCAACAGCGAAGCCGCGCCGATGATGACGCCGGCCGAGACGATCAGCGTTTTCGGCAGGCGGTCGCCCCAGTACCCCAGGAAGATGCGGAGAGGGATGCCGGACAGCCACATGGCCGACAGCAGAAATGCCCCCTGTGACTCAGTGGCGCCCTTCCAGACCATGATCGGCACAAAGTGCAGCGAGACCACGTTCATCACCGCCAGGCGCAGTGTGGTGGCCAGCGTCAGACCCCAGAAGGCGCGCGTCCGCATGGCCTGCTTCACGGTAAAGTTCACGTCTCGCACCGCCGAGGCAGCCGCGGTCCCCGCCACCGGCATCGGCTCGCCGTCGGGTACCAGGCCCACCGCCTCAGGCGAGCGCACGAAGCCCTGCGACACGGGCAGCATGATCACCATCAGCGCGACGCCGGCCACCGCCATCGCGCCTCGCCAGCCGATGTGTTCCATCAAGAACGCCAGCACCGGCGCCATGAGTGAGCCCACGTTGTAGGCCGAGAGCGTTATCGAAAAAGCCAGCGCCCGCTTCCGCAAGAACCACGAATTGACGGCGCTGGACACCGCATAGCCATAACCGCCGTTGTGCGCCAGCGACACCAGCCCCAGGAACACGACGAGGAACCACTCGTACGAGGCCATCTGCGAGAGCAGCAGGTAGCCCAGCCCAGCTACGATGGTCGCCACCGTCATTACCTTGCGTGGCCCGAACTTGTCGTTGGCCCAACCGGCCGGCGGTCCGCCCACCGCAGCTTCAGCTTGCGAGAGCGAGAAGATCAGCGACGTCTGGGCCCGGGTGAGGTCGAGGTCGCGGGTGATGGGCAGAAAGAACACGGCCATGCCGTATTGGTAGATGCCACCGCCAACCGCGTTCGCCACCGCCCCTCTGGCCACAATGTTCCAGCCATAGAAGATGTCGCGGGGGGTGGAGAGCGCACGGAAGAGGCCTGTCACCACGCAATTGTACAGCCGCTGGACGCCCCCCGGCCGAACGCCGCACAATGGCTAGCGCACGGGGCGCTCCCACGATCTGTCATTCTGACGCCAGGAAGCATCCCCCGCTTCAGGCCCGCACACACTCACGAACGTGGAGCAGGCCACCCCGGTGAACTACGATCGATCCCACCGCGCGGCGGCGCCCGTTCGGCGGTCGGGGGCGGGGGATGCTTCGTGCCTCAGCATGACAACTCAGGGGTTGCCGTGCTCCCACGATCTGTCATTCTGACGCAAGGAAGAATCCCCCGCTTCACGCCCGCACACACTCACGAACGTGGAGCATGCCACCCCGGTGAATTACAATCGATCCTGCCGCCCTGAACGTTGACGCCTCACGGCACGAAGGGATTCCTCCCTCGGCCGGAATAACAGCCCCTCCCTGATCCCCTCACGAGCAAACCACGCACCTGGAGTACAGCCATGTCGATGCCCCGCTACCCTGTCGCCGCCCGCAACGGGCTCGTCGTATCCCCCAACTACCACGCCACCATCGCCGGGGTGCGGGTGCTGCAAGAGGGCGGGAACGCGGTCGATGCTGCGCTGGCCACCAACGCGGTCCTCGGGGTGGTGGAGCCGCAGATGTGCGGCCTGGGCGGCGACCTGTTCATGCTGATCTACGCCCCCGCCGACGGCAAGCTGCACGCCCTGAACGCGGCCGGCCGCACGCCCTACGCCGTGAACCGCGAGTGGTTCGCCGGCCGTGGCCTTACCCAGAACCCGTTTCGGGGGCCCTTCTCGGTGTCGGTCCCCGGCGTAGTCGACGGCTGGGTGGCGGCGAACCAGCGCTTCGGGTCGCGCCCGCTGTCCACGCTGCTGCAGCCGGCCATCGCTTACGCGAGCGAGGGCTGGGCGCTGCGACGCCATACCCAGAAGCACATCCGTCAGTCAGAAGCCAACCTGCGGCAGTACCCTGCTGCGGCGAAGAACTACCTGCCCGGCGGCGCGCTGCCACAGCCAGGGCAGGTGCTGCGCAACCCGGAGTTGGCGAAAGCGCTGCAAGCCGTGGCCGCACAGGGCCGGGACGCCGTCTACGGCGGTGGGCCGGTGGGCGAGGCCATTCTGGCGACGCTGAACGAGGGAGGCTGGCCCATGAGCCAACGCGACCTGGACGACACGCACTGCGACTGGGTGGAGCCCATCAGCACCGACTACCGCGGTCACACCGTCTACGAGTTTCCGCCCTCGAACCAGGGGCTGGCGCCGCTGATCATGCTGAACATCCTGGAGGGCTACGACCTTGCGGCCAGCGGCTTCGGCACCGCCGAGACCATTCACCTGCAGGTGGAGGCGAAGCGCCGGGCCTTCCTGTTGCGAGACCTGCATTGCGCCGACCCCGCGTTCTACCAGGCCCCGGTGGCTGAACTGCTCTCGAAGGAGTTCGCCGCCACGCTACGGGCGAGCATCGACCCCACGAAGGTCACCGACGCCGGCGCGGTACAGCCGCCGATGGCCGGCGGTAGCACCGCGGGCGACACCATCTATCTGAACGTGGTCGACAAGGCCGGGATGTGCGTCTCGCTGATCCAGAGCAACTACTCGGACTGGGGCAGCGGGGTCATGGTGAGCGACATGGGGTTCTTCCTGCACAACCGCGGCTGTGCGTTCCAGCTCGACCCGGCCCACCCCAATACCTACGAGCCGCACCGCCGTCCATTCCACACGCTGATTCCCGCGATGGCCTTCAAAGACGGCAAGCCCTGGTTGATCTTCGGCACTCGTGGCGCCGACGGGCAGGCGCAGACGCAAGTGCAACTGCTGTGCAACATCGTCGACTTCGGCATGAACCCGCAGGAGGCGCAGGACGCCCCTCGCTGGCGCGGCAACTCGACGTATCAGGCGCCCTCGCCTGACCCGCTGCTGATGGAAGGCCGCTTCCCCGACTCGGTGATGGCGGCCCTCACTGCGCGGAGGCACGCCGTGGAGGTGGGCGAGGACTACGCCGACGAGATGGGCCACGCGTCCGTCATCCAGATCGATCAGACCGAAGGCGTGTTTCTCGGGGCCTACGACCCCCGCAGCGACGGCGCTGCCATCGGCTGGTGACCAGTCCCGGCTACTGCGCCATGTCGTAGGTGACCGTCACCCGCACGATCCAGGACGTCAAAGGGAATCCCGGGCGAAGTACTTCACCCCCCAATACGGGATCGTGCACCTCCACTTTGCGCATGAATCCCAGACCACGCTGGCTGGCCGCGGCCGCCGCTGGCGCCAACGCATGCGCCTGCTCGGTCGCGCGCCGCACGGCGTCGGCCAGTGCTGCGGCGTTTGGTGACTCGGCGCCCGAGGCCGGCCGACCGCTGCTGGAGACATTCGAGGCGCCGGCGTTCTGCGCGGTCAACACCACCGGTTCGATCTGGCTGGCAGAAACGTCCACCAATATCCGCTGCGTCACGCTGGCCGGGAACGACGAGGGCAGCGGGGGCACCGTTGGGGTGGCGCCGGGAGGCGGCGGCGGGACCGGCGTCGGACCCCCCGGCAGCCCCGGCGGCAGCGGGATATTGATGCCACCAGGACCGATGATCGACGAACCCGACGAGACCTGAACGTCTTGCACCCGTATCTGGGCACTGGTAACGCCGATGCCGCCGCCGAGCAGTTGGGCGCGAATGTGGGCCGTCTTATCGCGTACCGTGGCAAAGGCAGCGGGCATCGCCTCCTTCGAGGCGGCTCGCTCGATGACAACTATCGTGACGGTGCTCGACAGTCCCGTGGCCTCGGCTGGAAACGAGGCGTGGCCCGTGGCCACAATCGTGCCCGGCTCCTCGGCTGCCGGGGGCGCCGCCTGTGTGGCAACCCCAGCCCCCGCGCCGGCCAGCAGCAACAGTGTCACCGCCGCCAACACCGCCACCCTTAACGCTCGTAGACTTTGCATCATCGCCTCCAACTCTGCCGTCGAAAATCACCCGATGACCTGAGTGTAGCAGCATGGCTGATGGCACAACGCGGCCTGTTGCACAAGCGTGGGGCTGCCGTAGCCGAAACGTGGGCTAGTGGTGTGACGCACCTAAAGTGATGTGGACGTCCGAGTGGGAGAGTCCAGAGAGGGCGGCAGCCCTTGGCGCCTGCCCTGAGCAATTTCGAAGGGGCGGGGGTGTTCGAGGGGGAACCCCTCGACTCCTAAAAAGTTCCATGGGTGGGCGGAGGGAACAATCGCGCTCATCCGAAGGCCGCGAGCCGAGCCACCTCATACTACGTGTGTCACACCACTAGGGCGCAGCCGTCTTTCCGCGTGCCCGTACCGCAATCCGCGAGAGCAGAATACCAAGCTCGTACAACAGCACAATCGGCACCGCCACCAGCGCCTGGTTCACCGGATCGACAGTGGGCGTGATGACCGCAGCCGCAACGAATGCCCCCACGATGGCGTAGCGCCGAAAGCGCGAAAGCGACTGCGGCGTCACCACACCCACCCTGGCCAGCAGATAGATGACCAGAGGCATCTCGAACACCAGCCCTAGCCAGAACAGCAGGCCGGAGACCACCGACACGTAGTCGCCGACGCGGGGCATGGTGGTAATCAGGTCGGGCTTGAACTCCAGCAGAAACTTGAGCGCCGGCGGCAGCAGCACGAAGTAGCCGAACAGCACGCCGCAGCCGAAACACAGCAGCACGCCCGGCAACGAGAGGTACACCACCCGCCGCTCGCCCTTGGTGAGGCCCGGCGACACAAACCCGATGACCTGGAACAGCCACACCGGCGTGGCAATAACCAGTCCGCTGATAAACGCCACCTTGATATAGGCGCCGACCGCTTCCGTAACGCCGGTAGCGATGAGCTTCAGCCCTCCGGCGGGCCACAGCAGCACCTGGAAAATGCCATCGGCCACCAGCAACGCCAGGGCCATGCCGACCACCAACGCGATAATCGACTTGACCAGCCGGTCGCGCAGTTCTCGCAGATGCTCCGAATAGGTGAGCAGCGCGCTGCCCGTCGC
>CAXNDA010000127.1:0-5386 GCA_964200875.1 Chloroflexota bacterium
ACCAAGCCAAGACCTGCGGGGCCACCAGCCACCGTGCCGCCCGAGGTCGCGCCCGTGTTGCTACCGCTAAAATCAGCGCTTTGACACTCCACCCACCCGACGCCTAGACTGCGCCTATGGCAGAACCCTCTCCTCACGGCCACAGTCACGCCGAGGGCGAGCCCGCCCACGATCACCCGCCAGCGCCCTCACCCCGGCGGGTGTGGGCCGGGAGTACGCCGGGGGTGACACCGAAAGTCGCCGCCGCTCCGGCCAACGGCGCCGATGATCACGAGCACGACGAGCGCGGCGGCCACGCACACGACCACGGGCCCGGCGAGCACGGCCACACGCACGGGGCCATCGACCCCAGCCTCTACGCCACCCAACAGGGGATTCGGGCGGTCCAGATCTCCTTCGCGGGCATGCTGGCCACCGCGCTGTTCCAACTGGTGCTGGTCGGGATCACCGGCAGCGTGGCCCTGCTGGCCGACACCATCCACAACCTGGGCGACGCCCTCACCGCAGCGCCGCTGTGGGCTGCCTTCGCCATCGGCCGAATGCGCCCCTCGAAGCGCTTCACCTACGGCTTCGGGCGCGCCGAGGACCTGGCGGGAGTCGTCGTGGTCCTCATCATTCTGCTGAGCGCCGCTGAGGCCGCTTGGGAGAGCGTCAACCGTTTGATGAATCCCCAGCCGGTCAACCACCTCTGGATCGTGGCTGCGGCCGGCCTCATCGGGTTCGCCGGCAACGAGCTGGTGGCCTGGTATCGCATTCGGGTGGGCAAGGCCATCGGCAGTGCAGCGCTGGTCGCAGACGGCTATCACGCCCGCGCCGACGGTTTCACCAGTCTGGCAGTGGTCGGCGGCGCCGCCGGCGTGGGGCTGGGCTTCCCGCTGGCCGACCCCATCATCGGCCTGCTCATTACCGCCTTCATCCTGAAGATAGTGTGGGAGGCGGGCGGCCAAGTGCTGGGCCGCATGATGGACGGCGTGGACCCCGAGGTGGTGGATGAGATCCGCACCGCCATTACCGAAGCGCCCGGCGTGCAAGAGGTCAGCGAAGTGCGCGTTCGGTGGATCGGCCACCGTCTGTTCGCCGAGGTGAACCTAGCCGTTGCCCCCAGCCTCACCGTGGCCGAAGCACACGTGATAGCCGCCGAGGCAGAGCATCACGTGCTGCACCGGCTCAGCTACCTCTCGGCGGCCACCATTCACGTGGATCCGGCCGACGCTTCCGGCGAGGCGTACCACCGCCCCGGCGAACATCAGCACGACACCGAGCCGCTTCACCAACACTAGTGGTGTGACGCACCTAAACTGATGTGGACGTCCGAGCGGGAGAGTCCAGAGAGGGCGGCAGCCCTTTCTGGCGGGGGCGTTCGAGGGGGAACCCCTCGACTCCTAAGAAGTTCCATGGGTGGGCGGAGGGAACAATCGCGCTCATCCGAAGGCCGCGAGCCGAGCCACCTCATACTACGTGCGTCACACCACCAGTGGGTCGCTTGTCACCCAGTTCGGATCCCTTCTCCCCCGGCGGGAGAAGGTTAGGAAGAGGGGGAGGTTCCTTATTGTCGGAGTCGAGACCCACTGACTGTGACTGACCGCACCGGCGTCGAAACCGGCGGCTTCACCTTCCGCCCCGTCACCCCCGAAACGCTTGGCGACCTCGCGCTGTTTGCCGAGACCTACGGCAAGTTCGGGTACTGCTCCTGCATGCGTTGGCGCCTCACATCATCCGAGTTCCGGCATTCCGACAAAGCCTCCCGTAGCCAGGCGCTGCTGGAGGCGGTCACCCAGGGCGTCCCCATCGGTGTGTTGGCGTACCAGGGGCAAGCACCGGTCGGCTGGTGCTCCATCGCCCCGCGCTCCAGCTATGCAGGTCTAGAGCGCTACCGCGCCATTCCTCGAGTAGACGAGCAGCCGGTATGGGCGGTGGCATGCTTCTTTGTTGCCGCTTCAGCCCGACGCCGCGGCCTGACCGTTGGACTGCTAAAGGCAGCCGTAACCTACGCCGAAGAGCAAGGGGCGCATACGGTCGAGGGCTACCCAGTGCCGAGCGGAGCCCGCCTATACACCTACATGGGCTCGCCCGCCACGTTCAGAGCGGCGGGCTTCAGCGATGTGACGCCACCGGGCTCCGCCCGCCTCGTCATGCGGCTGACCATCGCTCCCGAGACCCGGCATGATTGAATCCTGGTCGGGGGCCGACTGGGAGGTGTTCTTCCGCACCTTCATCGCGCTCCTCGTGATCATCGACCCAGCCGACAATCTCGTGGTCTTCCACGTCCTCACCGAACGGTTCACGGCTCGTCAACGGGCGGCAACACTTCTGGTGGCGGTGCTCGCTTCGGCGGTGCTGCTAGGCAGCTTCGTGCTTGGCGGCGCCGGGCTCCTCGCCTGGCTTGGCGTCTCGCCCGCCAGCTTCCGGGTCGCCGCCGGCCTGCTGCTGCTGCCCATGGTGTACAGCCTGGTGGTGGAAGGCGAATTGCCGCAGACCCGCGGCAACATCCAGCTCGACCCGCTGCAGGTGGAGCTGGTACCGCTGGCCATGCCGTTGCTCGCCGGGCCAGGAGCGCTGGCCTCGGTGGTGGCCTACGCCGGCGGCAACGGACAGGGCACCACGCTGGCGGCGGTCGCCCTGGTGCTGCTGATCACGGCCATCGGGTTCGCCCTGGCGTCGACGGTGTTTCGGCTCGCGGGAGGCGCAGTCATGCGCCTGGTAGCGCGCATCATCGGCCTGGCAGTGTTCGCCATCGCTACCGAGTTCGTGCTGAGCGGACTCACCGCAACGCTGCGCAACATCCGGTAGTCGATCCACCACCATCGGTGCGAAGCATCTACAGTCATGCTTCTGGAGAGGCGGGAGAGCCCCGAGAGGGCAGCCGACCTTTCGGGACGGGGTGCTCGAGGGGGAACCCCCTCGACTCCCCAAAAACTACCATGGGTGGGTGGAGGGAACCCTCGCGCGCATCCGAAGGCCGCGGGCCAGCCTTACGGCACGACGTGCATCGCAACCACTAGCGTCCGGTGAAGTCGGGCTTCCGCTTCTCCTGGAACGCCCGGCGCCCCTCCCGAAAGTCCTCGCTGGCCGCGGCGATGGCCACCAGATCGGCCACCCGGGCTTCGTCCTGTTCCGCCGCGGGCTTCACCAACTCATCGACGGCAGCGCGCACCGCCCGAATGGTAAGCGGCGCGTTCCCGGCGATGATGCCGGCCAGCTTCACCACCGCCTGCTCCAGCTCGGCGGCGGGCACCACCCGGTTGATCAATCCCATACGCAGCGCGTCCTGGGCGCTGAACCGGTCCCCCGTCAGCAGAATCTCCCTGGCGTTGGCCGGGCCGACCACATCGACCAAAGCCTTGACCCCGCTCATCGCGTACCCGACACCCAGCTTGGCCGCCGGTACCCCGAACTGTGCATCATCCGAGGCCACCCGAATATCAGCCTTGAGCATGGTCAGCACGCCGCCACCGAGCGCGTAGCCGCGAATCATCGCGATCACCGGCTTCCCCAGCCGCTGATAGAGCGCATCGTCCCAGGCCCGCGCGGTAGGCAACGGCGTGCCTGCTTTGGCGGCGGCTTCCCGCTTGTCGAACTCCCCAATGTCGGCGCCCGATACGAAGGCCCGCTCTCCCGCGCCCCGCATCACCACCACACGCACGCTGTCGTCATCGCCGAAGGCGGCGTAGATCAGCGGGATCGCCGCCTGCATCTCGGCATTCAGGGCGTTATGTCGCTCTGGATTGTTGAACACCATCCAGCCGATGCCATCCTCGGCATAGGCAATCATCTTCTCTGTCGGCAGATCGAGCGTCGTGCGCGCCATGATGCGCTCCTTGCTGTTATGTCTACTAGTGGCGAGAGTTTGGGCCTTAGACGATGCGCCGCGCCCGCAGGTCGTCAATCGCCGCTGCGTCGTAGCCGAGCGATGCCAGTATGTCATCGGTGTGCTGGCTGTGGGCTGGCGCCGGCATCCGGGCCTGCCGCGGGCGGGAATCCGACAGCGAATACGGCGGCGTCAGCAGATGCAGCTCACCCAACTTGGGCTGATGCGCTTCCATCACCATGCCAAGATGCTGTACTTGCGGGTCAGCAAACGTCTTGTCCACCGTGTAGATGGGGCCACAGGGGATGCCTGCCGCGTTCAGCACCTCCAGCCATTGGGCAGTGCTGCCCCGTTTGGTGTACTCCGCGATCTCATCCACCAGCGGACGGCGGTTCTTCGAGCGCTCACCCACCGAGGCATACCCCGGGTTGCCCAGCACATCGGCGGCGCCGATCGCGTCGCACAGCTTCTTGAACAGCGCATTGCTGGTCGCCTGAATGTTCAGGTAGCCATCCGACGTCGGAAACACGCCCGTCGGCATCATCGTCGGATGGTCGTTCCCAGCTTGAGGCGGCACCTCGCCATCCGTCAGCCAGCGCACCGCCTGGAAGTCCATCATGCCGATCTGCGCCTCCAGCAGCGAGGTGTGCACCCACTGGCCTTCGCCGGTGCGGCCGCGCTCGTGCAGTGCGATGAGTATGCCCTGCACCAGGAAGGCGCCGGCGCTCAGGTCGGCGATCGCCACGCCGGCCCGGATCGGCCCCTGCCCGGGGATGCCGGTCACCGACATCAGACCACCCATGCCCTGCGCAATCTGGTCAAGTCCCGGCCGCTGAAAATACGGTCCGCTCTGCCCGAAGCCCGAGATGCTGCCGTAGATGATGCGGGGATTCACCGCCTTGCACGCCTCGTAATCGACCCCCAGGCGATGCTTCACGTCGGGGCGATAGTTCTCGACCACAATGTCGGCGCTCTCCACCAACTTCAGGAAGATCAGCCGGCCCTCGTCCTCCTTCAAGTTCAGCGAAAGCGAGCGCTTGTTACGGTTGAGGTTCTGGAAGTCCGAGGACTGCCAGCCCCCACCCATCTCCTCCGGCGGCACACCATCGGTCGCGGGTTCCTGAATCTTGATGACGTCGGCGCCCCAGTCCGCCAGCATGCGGGTTGCCGATGGCCCAGAGCGAGCGCGGGTGAGGTCGAGCACCACCAAATCAGAGAGCGGGAGCAAGCGTTCCATGGGAGCCTCCAGGCTGCACAAGAGCGAGGTTACAGGGGCCGTTATACCATACCCGCTCTCGCCTTCCAATCCCAAGGATGCCGCATCAGGCTGGTAAGTGCTTAGAGGCAACGGGCTGGAAGCGGTTCGTCTCCAGTACCCATCAGGGCGACACCTGAAGCGCGTCCGGTCCCCAAACACGGTCGAGGTGGTCTCGACGCTTCGGTGCACCGCTGAGGTTTGGGTTCCCGGCAGGGGGTCGCGGCAGGTGATACCGAAGGGGATGGTGCAGGAAGGCGCTCCTTCCTGCCGGGGGTTTGGGGGTGTCCCCCAATTCCTAAAGTGACGGGGTGGGCGGGAGG
>CAXNDA010000128.1:0-5386 GCA_964200875.1 Chloroflexota bacterium
ACTTCTACCCCCTCCTAGCCTCCCCCTCCAAGGGGGAGGAAGGCTCAGATTCCCCTCCCTTGCAGGGAGGGGTTAGGGGAGGGTAGAAGCGTAGCTCATAGACAACGCACGGGGAATCAACCAATGCTGCTTCTGATAGATAACTACGACAGCTTCACCTACAACCTGTACCAGTACCTGGCCGAGCTAGGCGAGCTGGCCGAGGTGTACCGCAACGACAAGCTGACCACCGACGACATTGCGGCCATGAAGCCCGACCGCATCGTCATCTCGCCGGGACCATGCACGCCGCGCGAGGCCGGGATATCGGTCGACATCATCCGCCGCTTCGGGGCCACGCTACCCATCCTGGGCGTGTGCCTGGGGCACCAGTGCATCGGCGAGGCCTACGGCGGGGTGGTGGACAAGGCGGGCGAGATCGTCCACGGCAAGATGAGCACCATCCACCACAACGGCAAGGGCGTGTTCGAGGGCGTGCCCGACCCGTTCCAGGCCATCCGCTACCATTCGTTGGTGATCGTGAAGGACACCTTGCCGGCTCAACTCGACATAACAGCATGGACCGACAAGGGCCTGGTGATGGGCGTGCGGCACAAGACGCACCGGGTAGAGGGCATCCAGTTCCACCCCGAGTCCATCATGACCAAGGTGGGCAAGGACCTGCTGGCCAACTGGTTGCGGCAGACCGCGCCGGTACCGGCGGGGCGCTAACTCAGAACCCTCTCCCCCTGGGAGAGGGCAGGGTGAGGGAACCATGCGACAAGTTACCGTGACGCTACCAAACCAACTGGCCGACGACCTGGTGGAGGTCGCCCGCCGACGCAGGCTAAAGCTCGACACCCTGGTGCGGCGGGCGGTTCAGTTGCTGTACGAGGATGATCGCGACGCCCTCATCGTCGAGAGGTCGGTAGCCGAGTACAAGCGAAATCCGTCGGGCAATATCTCCATCGAGGAGTACATGCGCCGACGCTTTCCTGATGTTGTGCAGGAGGAGCGCCGGGATGTTTGATTGGTTGAATTCGAATGCGGGTGCCATGCAGGCGGCCTCGGCTTTGGCAAACGTACTGCTGGTTTGCATCCTGGTGGGCGTGACTGCTTGGTACGCTTGGCAAACGCAGCGTATGGCGAAAGAGATGAGGGAACAACGGATGGACGCAATTAGGCCAGTCATAGACATCCACTTCCCGGATCCGCGCACTTCACTAGAACGCCTTTCAGAGGCGATCGGCGAGGAAGAGAGTGTGGTCAGAGACAGGTACACGGTCAGATTGCGCAATATCGGCAGCGGGCCAGCGTTTGACCTGCGGGTCGGTGTCTCGCCCGAGTCATACGGTTTCGAGGACATGGAACTGATCAGGCTAGATCCTTCGCAAGAGGTGGAGCAGCCGCTCCGAGCACAAGGCGGGCCAATTCCAGCTGACCCCTCCGACCCGCC
The DNA here is from genome assembly GCA_964200875.1 of Chloroflexota bacterium. Lineage (GTDB taxonomy): Bacteria > Chloroflexota > Dehalococcoidia > SHYD01 > SHYD01 > SHYE01. Next base: position 1,436 of record CAXNDA010000128.1, read on the forward strand.
AGTGTTCTGGACGGAGTATCGCGACGTGTTTGGGAATGTCTGGTCGTCTAAGAGGACGTTCAGCCCCGGCGCATATCCAAACCAATGGGGCAGGCTCGTTATTACGAGAGGGTGAGGAACACGTGATTCGAGAATCAATCGACCAACTGGTGAACGGGCGAGACCTGTCCATGGAGCAGGCCGCCCAGGTGATGGAAGAGATCATGACCGGCGAGGCAACGCCATCGCAGCTCGGGGCGTTCCTGACCGCGCTGCGGATCAAGGGCGAGACCATCGACGAGGTGGCGGGCATGGCGCAGGTGATGCGGGCCAAGGCGCTGCAGGTCACGCACCCGGGGCCGCTGGTCGACGTGGTGGGCACCGGGGGTGACGTGGCGGGCACCTTCAACTTCTCGACGGCGGCGGCGTTTGTGGTGGCGGCGGCCGGCGGCAAGGTGGCCAAGCACGGCAACCGCGCCATCTCCAGTCAGGCGGGCGCGGCCGACACTCTGGAGGCGCTGGGCGTGAAGCTGGAACTGACGCCGGCGCAGGTGTCCACCTGCATCGACGAGGCGGACATCGGCTTCATGTTCGCTCCGGCGTTCCACCCCGCGATGCGGTTCGCCGGCCCCACCCGGCGGGAGATCGGCATCCGCACGGTGTTCAACGTGCTGGGACCGCTGACCAACCCGGCCAACGCCACCCACGAGCTGTGCGGAGTAGCCGTCGAGGCCTTGGCACCCAAGATGGCGGGTGCGCTCCAGCGGCTGGGCGCCACCCACGTGTTGGTGGTGCGGGGCATCGACGGCTTGGACGAAATCAGCCTCTGCGCGCCGACCCAGGTGTGGGAGCTGAGGGACGGGTCGGTGAGCGAGTACTCGGTGACGCCGGAGGAGTTCGGGTTCGCCCGCGTGCCCGCCGCCAGCATCAAGGGCGGGACGGGCGCCGACAACGCCGCCACCCTGCGGCGGCTGTTCCAAGGCGAAGCCGGACCCATCCGCGACATGACGCTGCTGAACGCCGGTGCAGCGCTGGTGGCCGCCGACCTAGCGGCGTCGATACCCGAAGGCATCAAGCGTGCGGCCGAGGCCATCGACTCCGGCGAGGCGCTGCGGCGGGTCGAGAAGCTGGTGGCGGTGAGTTCGAGTTTCGAGGGCGGGGCATGACTACCATCGCACCACCATCCATTCTGCAGAAGATTGTGGACCACAACCGGCGCTTGCTGCCGGCAGCCAAACGGCGCGAGCCGTTGACCACACTGGAGGCGCGCATCGCTACCCGCAAGGCGCCGCGAGACTTTGCAGCGGCGCTGAGGGGGGACAGCATGCGGATCATCGCCGAGGTGAAGAGCGCCTCGCCGTCGGCCGGCGTGATCCGCGGCCGGGTGGACGCCGTGGCCCAGGCGAAGCGCTACGCCGCGGCAGGAGCTTCGGCGATCTCGGTGCTCACCGAGCGCAAGCATTTCGGCGGGTCACTGCGGCGGCTGGGCGCGATTGCTGCTGCGTTCGAGACTGTGCCCTCGGCCCCGCCGTTGCTGCGCAAGGACTTCCTGTTCGACCCGTACCAGGTGTACCAAGCCCGTGCTTATGGCGGCGACACCTTCCTGCTGATCGTCGCGATTCTAGAGCAGACAGCGCTGATGGACCTGCTGGCGCTGGGCCGCCGCCTGGGCATGGAGCCGCTGGTAGAGGTGCACGACGAGGGCGAGGTTGAGCGCGCAGTTGCGGCAGACGCTCGGGTCATCGGCATTAACAACCGCGATCTCAACACCTTCACTGTCAGTCTGGAAACGACAGGGCGCCTGCGCAAGCTGATCCCAGCCGATCGCATTGTGGTCAGCGAGAGCGGCATCAAGACCCGGGACGACATGCACCGGCTGCGGGACTGGGGCGCCGATGCCGTGCTCATCGGCGAGACGCTGATGACCGCACCCTCGCTGAAGGACAAGATGCGGGAGCTGCTGTCATGACCCGCATCAAGATCTGCGGCGTACGCACGGTGGAGCACGCGCTGGTGGCGGCGGAGGCCGGCGCGCAGTACGTGGGGGTCATCTGTTGGCCCGGCAGCAAGCGCTATGCGTCGCCGGAGCGAATGCGGGAGATAACTAACGCACTAAGGTTGGCCTTCGACTACCAACGGCGGCCCTTGGTGACCGGCGTGTTCGTCAACGAGCCGGCGGCCAACATCAACGCCCTGGCCGACGATTGCGCGTTAGATTGCGTGCAGCTCAGCGGCGACGAGCCATGGGACGCCTGCCGGGCGATCGGCGCACCGGTGCTGAAAGCGCTGCGGGTGCCCGCCGATCGCCCTGAGGCCGAGCTGTTGGCGGTACTGGGGCGGGAGACTCCTGCGTTGCACGCCCGGGCGGGCCGTGTGTTAATGGAGGCGCTGGTGGCGGGGCAGTTCGGCGGCACCGGACAGACAGCGAATTGGGAGCTGGCGGCGGCCGCGGCGTGCCGGTTCCCGATTCTGCTGTCGGGTGGGTTGACGCCCGTCAACGTGGCGGCAGCGGTGCGCGCCGTGCACCCGTGGGGTGTCGATGTGGCCTCGGGGGTGGAGACCGATGGCGTGCAGGACGCCGGCAAGATCCGGGCGTTCATTCAGGCGGTGCGGCAGGCGGATGCAGAAGCGAGAGTACAACCGGCCGGCGTTCGCTGAGCCACAGGAGAGCAACATGACCACCCAGACCCCCATCGACTACGTACACCAGCCCGACCCACTGGGTCACTTCGGGATGTTCGGCGGCAAGTTCGTGCCCGAGACCCTGATGACTGCGCTCAAAGAGTTGGAGGAGGCCTACGCGGCGGCCAAGGCCGACCCCGACTTCATGGCACGACTGGCCGACCTGAACCGGCACTACTCGGGGCGGCCCACGCCGCTCTACCACGCCCAGCGGCTGACCGATGCCATGGGCGGGGCGCAGATCTACCTGAAGCGCGAGGACCTGGCCCACACCGGCGCTCACAAGATCAACAACGCCTTGGGACAGGGGCTGCTGACGCTGCGGCTGGGCAAGAAGCGGGTGATCGCCGAGACGGGAGCGGGGCAGCACGGCGTGGCGGCGGCCACCGTGTGCGCGGCGCTGGGGCTCGAGTGCGTGGTGTACATGGGCGAGATCGACATCAAGCGCCAGAGCCTCAACGTGTTCCGCATGAAGCTGCTGGGGGCCGAAGTCGTGTCGGTCACCAGCGGCAGCAAGACGCTGAAAGACGCCATCAACGAGACCATCCGCGATTGGGTGACCAATGTGGCGAACACGCACTACATCATCGGCAGCGTGGTGGGCCCACACCCCTACCCCATGCTGGTGCGCGACTTCCAGTCGGTTATCGGCATCGAGGCGCGGGCGCAAAGCCTGGAGCAGATCGGCCGGCTGCCGGACTACGTGGTCGCTTGCGTGGGCGGCGGCAGCAACGCCATGGGCATCTTCTACCCCTTCGCACCCGATGCCAGCGTGAAGCTGGTGGGGGTGGAGGCGGGCGGCCACGGGGTCGAGACGCCCGAACACTCGGCGACGCTGGTGGCCGGGCGGCCGGGCACGCTGCACGGTGCGGCCTCGTACCTGCTGCAGGACGATGCGGGCCAGATCATGGAGACCCACAGCATCTCAGCCGGGCTCGACTACCCCGGTGTGGGCCCCGAGCACTCGTACTACAAGGACACCGGCCGGGCGCAGTACGTGGCCGTGAACGACGACCAGGCGCTAGACGGCTTCAAGCTGCTGTGCCGCACCGAGGGCATCATCCCAGCGCTGGAGTCGGCCCACGCCATCTACCACGGGGCACAGCTCGCCAAGACGCTGCCATCGAGCGAGGTGGTGATCATCAACGTCAGCGGCCGCGGCGATAAGGACATGCATACGGTCGCCGAGGCGTTAGGCGTCACGCTGTAGCACGCACGCAAGTACACCTGTAGCCATGTGTACAGACGGTTCTTGGGTTGAGTCCCGAGCGGCAGCGCTAAGGGCGGCGA
>CAXNDA010000129.1:0-5351 GCA_964200875.1 Chloroflexota bacterium
GACGAACTCGACCATATCCTTCATGCGGGGCTCGCTTAGTTCGAGGGCTCTTCGGGCTTCGCTTCAGCGGCGGGCGCCTCAGCCTCGGCCTCAGGCGCTGAAGCCACCGGCTCGGCTACCGCGACCGGCGCTGCAACCGCTGCGGCCGGCGCTTCCGGCACGACCTTCGTCTTGGGAATGGCGACGGCTTTGCGCGTGACCCCGCCCTTACCATCCAACAGGCGTGATACCACATCCGTGGGCTGGGCGCCGTGCTGCATCCAGTACAGCAGCCGGTCCTCTTTCACCACGACCGTAGCGGGCTCGGTCAGCGGGTTGTAGTACCCCAGGTTCTCGATGAAGCGCCCATCACGGGCGAAATGGTTCTCGGCCGCCACAATACGGTATGACGGCGCTTTCTTTGCGCCGGTGCGGCGCAGGCGAATCTTGACCAACTCAGTCCTCCAGCGGCAAACGAACATAATGCCACGCCCCGCGGGGTGCGGCTACCTGGGGGTATTCTAGCACGACTACATGGTGCGGTGTAAGCATCCAACGTGGTTCGTCTAGATTTTCCAGCTCAGGAAGCCGGTGGACTGCCGTTCGCCGGCCAGCCGTACTGCGGTCTCCTGTGCCCGCAACTCGATGCTGTCATCCAGAGGCGTGAGCAGGCCTGGAGCGGCGCCGGCGTGCGCGAGGGCTTGGGCCAGCAGGTGGTCGGTGAATGCCGGGTTCTTGGGCAGGAACGAGCCGTGGAGGTAGGTGCCGTACACCGTCCCCTGGGTTGCGCCCTCCGTGCGATCGACACCGTTGTTGCCCCACCCTTGCATCACGGTCGCGAGCGGTGTTGCTGCGGGGCCCAGGTGCGTCCGGCCACCATGGTTCTCAAAACCCACCAGCGTCGCGCCGTTCCAGGTGGCGGTCAGATTGCCGATGCAGCGCTGGACCTTGTGTCCGGGATGTTCCGTGTGCAGGTCCAGCAAGCCCAGGCCTGGGAGGTCGGCGCCGTCGCCCGGACGGTAATAGCGGCCCAGCAGTTGGTAACCGCCGCAGACCGCAAGCAGGACTACCCGCCGCTCGACCGCGGCGCGCAGGGCATCTGCCTTGAGCGAGAGCAGATCATCGGCCACACGTCCCTGCTCTCGGTCGGGGCCGCCACCTACGAAGATGAGATCGTAGCGATCGGGATCAATGGCGTCGCCGAGCCCGATGGGCTCTACGGTGACATCAATGCCGCGCCACCGGCAGCGGTTGACCAGGCACACCAGATTGCCGCGGTCGCCGTACAGGTTCATGTGCCGGGGGTACAGGTGGCCGATCCGCAGGGTGGTCACCGCACCGCCTCCTGCCAGTAGGGTCGCGTGATGTCCAACCGGGTCATGATATCTCGCAGGTACAACATAGCCGTATAGGTGGGCAGCACGTACAGTGTCTGGCCGGGAAGGAGCTGGTACAGGCTGGTCTGCAGTGCGTGTTGCAGGTCCGGTAGCGCCTCCAAACTCGGAGCGCTGTCCCCTTCAAACCAGCGGGCATGCTTCAGGCGCAGCGCCATGTCGGCAGCGCGCCGTCCGCTGGTGGTGACCGCGGCAACCTGCCCCCGCAACAGCTCGTAGTCCACATCCCAAATCCACGACACGTCCTGTCCGTCGGCCACGCCATCGTTCAGCGCCAGCAGCAGGGCCTTCTGCCCCGGTTCATCCGCCAGAGCCCGCAACACCTGGTTGGCCCCAACGGGGTTCTTGGTCAGCAGCGTCACAATCGCCTTGTCGCCCACCTGCACGCGGTCTGCCCGGCCGAACACCGGTTGCAGCGTATGCAACGTGCCTGCCAGGTCCCCCAACGGTAGCTGCAGGGCGCGGACGGCGGCCAACGCTCCCAACAGGTTGTACACGTTGTAGAGGCCCGGCAAGGGAATGCTGGCGTCTATCGTCGCGCCGTCCGCTTGAACGCTGACCTGCGATCCGGCGAGTCCGGAGCTCCGCACGGTGGTGCACGCAACGTCGAGCGGGGGGCGCTGCCAGCCACAGGCCGGGCAACGATAGTGTCCGAGGTGCCCGAAGTAGGTGACCGTGTAATCGTAGGGTGTGCCGCAAGCGAGGCATTCGACGAAGTCGGCGGCGTGTTCCAGTTCCGGTTGGCCCGCCGCCGGATCGTTCACGCCGAAGTAGATTGTGGCGCCGCTCGCTGCTGACCCCAGGCCTGCGACCATTGGGTCGTCGGCATTCAGCGCGAGCACCGACTGGGCGGGCATCGTGGCAATCGTCGCTCGCCAACGACCGACAATCGCGTCCACCTCGCCATAGCGATCCAGCTGATCCCGAAACAGATTCAACAGCACCACCAGTCGCGGCGATAGCCGTGCCACGGCCTCGGGCAGGGTCGCTTCGTCCACCTCGAACAGGCCGATAGCGTTGGGGCCGAGTTCGCCCTGCGGGGCATTCACCAACGCCGCCGCGATGCCTCGCATCAGGTTCGAGCCGGTGCGGTTGTGCACCACGTGCAGGCCCGCGGCGATCAGCAGGTCGGCCAGAATGCGGGAGGTGGTGGTTTTGCCGTTGGTGCCCGAGACCAGCACCACCCCCTGCCCCAGGCTGGCGGCCAGCTGCTGAATCAATGCCGGCTCCGAGCGTTCTATGATGAGGCCTGGGAGCGAAGTCCCGCCGCCCACACCCGCCCGGCGAGCCGCCCTGCCTGCCAGCCGTGCCAATTGCAGCAGGCCCGGTTTCACCAGGTGAACCTGCGCTTCGTCTCCAATGGACGCAGCAGGTGAAGCCGAGTCACGATGCCCTGCAGCACGCCGCCGCTCACCACCGGAAGCTCGTTCACGTTGCGCGCATCCATCTCCTCGAGCACAGTGAGCGCCGGCGTCAGCGGGTGCACCATTGCCAGTTGCGAGACCGGCGTCATCGCGTAGCGCACCTGCACCGATGGCCGCTGATGCTTCGGTACTCTGTTCAGGTCGTGCAGCGATACCAGCCCGCGCAACTCGGTGCCCGCTACCACCGCCATGCCCCGTTGCAACGCCTCGGGTGTCAGGTACTCGGCGACCACTTGCTGCACCGGCGTCTCCATCGGTACCGACAGCGGCCCGGTCGACATCAGGTCGCCGGCGGTGTAACTCGCTAGGGCATCGCGCAGCCGGACCTGCCGAACGCTGCCGCTGGCCGCCACGTGGAGAAACCAGCCCACCATGGCGATCTGCGCCCCCAGGAAGGCCCCGTTGCGGTTGAGCACCAGTATGGTGATGCCGCCGGCGATGAAGGCCACCGCCATGGTCCGCCCCAGGGCGACGGCAATCGCGGTAGCGCGCCTGCCACTGCCGGTTGCCCACCACAGCAACGCGCGCAACACCCGGCCTCCGTCCATCGGGAAGCCGGGCAGCATGTTGAAAATCGCCAGAATCAAGTTCTGAATCGCCAGCCAAGCGGCGATCGACTGCACGGGATCACCGACTTCTCGGGTTGCCGCCCAGATCGCAGCGAAAAACGCCGACAGTGCAAAGCTCGCCAGGGGGCCGGCCGCCGCCATCGCTAGCTCTCCGGAAGGGTGCGGCGCCTCACGGGCTATCTGTGCAACACCGCCCAGGATGAAAAGGGTGATGCTGCGAACCGGCAGCCCAAGGCGTAAGGCCACCACGCTGTGTGCAAGCTCATGCAGCACAATGGACACGAAGAACAGTAGGCTGGTGACGGTGGCCGATAGCAGGTGGAGTTCCAGCGGCCAGCGGGGATGCGCCATGGGGAACCACTCGCTGGCCAGGTAGAAGGTGACCAGCGCGAAAACGGCAAGCCAAGAAACGTTGATGTAGAACGGAATGCCGAGCAGGCTTCCCACACGGATGGAACCAGGCATTGTTTGGCCGTTCTCAGCGCAGGGTAGGACTTCCCCTATTGTGGCACAGCTAGCGGATGCGGAACCGGCGCAGGCGCAGCGAGTTGGTCACCACCGATACCGAACTCAGCGCCATCGCGGCCGCCGCAATCATGGGATTCAACATGCCCAGCGCCGCCAACGGAATCCCGATCAGGTTATAGATGAACGCCCAGAACAAGTTCTGCTTGATCGTGCGCAGCGTCGATCGGCTTAACACGACGGCCGTGGAGGCGAGCCGGAGGTCGCTGCCCACCAGCGTGATGTCCGATGCCTCGATGGCGATATCGGTACCCGTGCCGATGGCGATGCCGATGTCCGCTTGCGCCAGGGCCGGCGCGTCGTTGATGCCGTCACCCACCCTCGCCACTACCCGGCCCTCCGCCTGCAGACGGCTGACTTCGGCCGCCTTGCCGTCGGGCTGCACTTCGGCCAGCACGCGATCGATGCCCACCTGATCGGCGATAGCCTGCGCCGTCCGGGCGTTGTCGCCGGTCAGCATGGTCACCTGCATGCCGGTGCGCTTAAACTGCCGTATCGCGTCCGCCGCCTCTGGTCGCACGGTGTCTGCCACCGCTATGACGCCGCTGACCACGCTGTCGATGGCCACCAGCACCGATGTCTTGCCCTGCAACTCCAAGCGTTCCAGCGCCTCGCTCGCCGCCGATGGCACCTCGATCCCCTGCTCGCTCATCAGCCGGCGCGAGCCGACCACCACGTCGCGTCCGGCCACCGTGGCCTCCAGGCCCTGACCGGGGATCACCTTGAAGCCGATAACCGAGAAACCAGGGTCGACGCCGGCTGCTCGGGCGTGCTCCACGATTGCCTCGCCTACGGGATGCTCGGAGCCGCGCTCGGCGGCGCCAGCAAGCTGTAGCAAGTCGGCGGCCGGTACGCCGTTCAGCGCCAGGACATCCGTGACCGAGGGGTGTCCGACGGTCAGGGTGCCCGTTTTGTCCAGCACGATGGTGTTCACCGCATGCACCCGCTCCAGCACTTCGCCGCCGCGCACCAGAATGCCCAGCTCGGCGCCGCGGCCGGTGCCCACCATAATGGCGGTCGGCGTCGCGAGCCCCAGCGCGCAGGGACAAGCGATGACCAACACTGCCACCGCGTTCAGCAGGCCCGTCGAGACGCTCGCTCCGCTCAGCAGCCAGCCGGCGAAGGTTGCCAGCGCAATCACCATCACCACGGGCACGAACACGGCGGAGACCTGATCTGCCAGCCGTTGGATCGGCGCCTTTGAGCCCTGCGCTTCCTCAACCATGCGTACGATGTTGGCCAGGACGGTGTCCTGGCCAACGCGATCGGCCCGCACCGTCAATAAGCCGAGGTGGTTCACGGTGGCGCCAACCACGCGGGCGCCCGCGCGCTTCTCCACCGGGATGCTCTCGCCGGTGATCATCGACTCGTCCACCGTGGAGCCACCCTCGGTCACGGTGCCGTCGACCGGGATGCGCTCCCCGGGACGAATCACCAGCAGATCGCCGACCGCTACCTGT
>CAXNDA010000130.1:0-5263 GCA_964200875.1 Chloroflexota bacterium
ACCCGGTTCACTCAGACCTTGCGAGAGTGGGGCGTGAAGCACCGGCTGACTCGGGTGCGTCGCCCGCAAACGAACGGGAAGGTGGAACGCTTCCATCGCACGATTCGTGAGGAACACTGGCGGCCCTTCGAAGCCCAGTTGGGTACCGCCACCGCCACCACCACCACCACCACCGCCACCACTCGGCGCAGCCCGGCTGACGCTGACCAAGTAGGTCTGTTGCGTAATGGCATCGGCCGCGGTGACCCGCACTTCGATCAGATTTGCGCCAACAGCCAGGGGCAGGCCCGCACTGGGAACGCCGGCCGGGAGTGCAGCCCAACCCCCGCCGTTCGCCCGCACCTCCAGGGTGGCTGCCGAATCCTCCGGGGTGGCCGTAGCAGCGGCCAAGACAGTGGCATTGGGCACGGAACAGGAGTAGCTGAGCGTCGCAGCGGTAAACGTGGGCGAGAGCGAACAGCCCCCGCCGATGGTGTACCCGCTCAGCCGTGCGTTGTTGCCGGCTGGGGCGGCGCGGGTCACGACCACGGTGTACGTCAGGCGGTCGTCGGTGTTCTCGGCAGTCACGCGAACCTCAACGGTATTGGCGCCCACACTGAGGGCCAGTGGCCCGCTGGGTGAGCCGGAGGTCCAGGCGCCCCCGTTCGCCCGCATCTCCAGGGTTGCGCCGGCAGCTTGAAGCGCGGCGGTCGCCGTCACCGTGGCGGCGGCGTTGGGTACCGAACAGCCGTAGATGACCGTGCGGTCGCTGAAAGCCGGCGTGATGGTGCAACCGCCGCTCAGGGCCAGCGCCGCCAGCCGGGGGTTCGAAGCCGGTCCCGCCTGCTCGCCCTCGAAGGCCCCGAGGTCGCAGCCCGTGTCCTGCGGTCGCGCAATCCCCCGCTGGTCAGTGCCGCGCAGGCGGGCGGTCAGGCACCAGCTGAGCGCCGCCGCTTCTTTCGCCGGACTGCCGGTCAGCAATGCCCGTGTCAGCGTGCTGCCGCCGTTACCCTGTAGCCGGCCCAGCCTGGGGTCGGCCACGATCGGCGCCGTCACCTGGTAGCTGCAGCCGCTGGCAGTGGAAAGTAGGTTCGCGCCCGACAGCAGCGGGCTGCCGGCGCAGTCGGGGCCTGCGAGACCGGAGATGTTGTCGCTGATGATGGAGTTGGCCACGAGACCGCTTCCGCCACCCTTGAACAGGCCGCCGCCCCGTTCCAGCGCCAGATTATGGCTCACGGTCACGTGGTACAGCGACAGCACGCCATCGTCAGCGATGCCTCCGCCGTCTCCCCCGACCGCGAAGTTCTTCGTCACGGTGGCGTTGACCAGCGAACCGGCGCCTCCATTGCGGATGCCGCCTCCGGTCCCGGCCACGTTGCCGGCAATCGTACTGCGCTCCACCGACAGCAGCCCCGTGTTGTAGATGGCGCCGCCGCCGGTAAGAGCACGGTTGGCGGTGAAGGTGCTATCGCTCACCGTGAGTTGGCTGCTGCTGGCCACTGCCCCGCCGTTGGCCGCCTGGTTATCGCGCAGTAAGACGCCGTTGAGCGTGACCGGGCCAGCAGCCAGCACGGCGCCGCCATCCCCGCTGCTGGGCGCCCCGTTCCGTACGGTGATGGCGCTCAGCGTCAGCGGCGCCCCGGCTGCGGTCTGGAAGGGCCGGATGCCCGGCCCGCCGCCAATCTCCACCGCCTGACCGGCGCCGTCGATCACCAGGCCGGCGGGATCGGTGACTACCGGCAGCGGGCTGAGCAGTGCGATGGCCCCGCTCACAGCGAAGGTAATCTGATCGAGGCCGCTTGACGCATTCGCATCCAACACAGCCTGGCGCAGTGAGCCCGGGCCGCTGTCGTTTAGCGACGACACGGTGAACGCTGCGGCATCGACCGAGGACACCGCAAACGGAGCGCCTCCATCAGCCGAGCCGACGAGGAGCACGAACACTGCCAGGATGCCTATGGTGCGCAGAATAGGGTAACTCTCCGGTAACGATTGATAAAACTGACGTTGGGCGATTGTTCGCTCGATGTCATGAATACTTGGTCATTCGGTAGGAGCTCAGCTCCAAGGCCGCGCTGCCTTCCGCCGTGCCTGTCCGCAGTCGATGCTTGGAGCATAGTACCCGGGATGACCAGTTGCTTGTACAAGATTGCCACTAAACGTTAGCTAAACGTCTGCTGGCCGTCGTCGGCCGTCTGGCCGATATCGCCTCTGGCGTAGATGTCAGGCCATTCAGGAGGCTAGGCGCTCGGGGCCGCCCATGCCCCGCCTCGCCGCTGAAACGGTAGCCACATCGCCATCCTGCGCTACCGATACCCCTGCGCCGCCTTCCAAGCGTTGAACGCCGCCAGCACCTCGGGCGAGGCGTGACGGATCTGCGTGATCAGCGTGTTGACGGCGCGCCGGGCCTCTTGCGACGTCATGTCAGCGCCGGCCGCTTTCAGGCTTTCGATACGCTGCTGCGCCTGCTGCAGCCGCGCCATAGTGTCGGCAGTTGGTAGGTCGTCCATCATGCAGCACCCCCCATTACACAATAATATTGTTAGATCGGCTAATCCGTTGACTTCACCAAGATTGTTAGTATAGTAAAGAGGTGCCAGTCCCCACCGAGGTCAACGTCGCAGCACTCATCGTCCGCAAGTTCGGCGGGCAGAGTGCGCTCGCCCGGCTCATCGGCAAGCGGCAGGGCACAGTGCAGCATTGGTGCAAGACCGGGGTCATCCCCGCCCGCTGGCACGCCGAACTGCTGCGCTTGGGGCGCGTTCACGGCATCGCCCTCGTTCCCGGCGAGTTCGTCGAGCCTCTGCCCGAGGCTCCCGTAACCCAGGCGGTCCGGCCAGCCGTGCCGGGCAGCCGCACGCTGTATTCGGGCGCAAGGCCCGCACCGTTCCGCAAAAGGAAGGAGTCCACCAGTATGGGTAAAATCAACGTCGCTATCGTCGGGGTCGGCAACTGCGCCTCGTCACTCGTCCAAGGTGTCTACTACTATCAGCACGCCAAGGTGGGCCAGGAAATCCCCGGCCTGATGCACATCGACCTCGGCGGCTATCACATCAGCGACATCAGCTTCGTCGCCGCCATTGATGTGAACAAAGACAAGGTGGGCCGCGACCTCTCCGAGGCCATCTTCACCGCTCCCAACAATACCTTCAAGTTCTCCGAGGTGCCACACCTGGGCGTGCGGGTAGCCCGCGGCATGACCCACGACGGCATCGGCAAGTACCTGATGGACGTCGTGGAGAAGGCCCCCGGCGGCACCGACGACATCGTGCAGTTGCTGAAAGACACCAAGACCGACGTGGTCATCAACTACCTGCCCGTCGGCTCCGAAGAAGCCACCAAGTGGTACGTGGAGCAGGCGCTGCAGGCCGGCTGCGCCTTCGTGAACTGCATCCCCGTGTTCATTGCTAAAGACCCCAACGGCTACTGGCCCGACCGCTTCCGCAAGGCCGGCGTGCCCATCATCGGCGACGACATCAAGAGCCAGGTGGGCGCCACCATCGTGCACCGCGTGCTCACCCGGTTGTTCGAGGACCGCGGCGTGCACTTGGATCGCACCTATCAGTTGAACTTCGGCGGCAACACCGACTTCCTGAACATGCTGGAGCGCGAGCGGCTGCTCTCCAAGAAGATCTCCAAGACCAGCGCCGTCACCAGCCAGCTCGACTTCGAACTGCCGGCTCGCGACGTGCATGTTGGCCCCAGCGACTACGTGCCGTGGCTCGACGACCGCAAGTGGTGCTACATTCGTATGGAGGGTACGTCCTTCGGTGATGTGCCGCTGAACATCGAGCTGAAGCTGGAGGTGTGGGACAGCCCCAACTCCGCCGGCGTGGTCATCGACGCGGTACGATGTGCCAAGCTCGCTATGGACCGCGGCATTTCGGGCCCGCTGCTGGAGCCGTCCTCCTACTTCATGAAAAGCCCGCCGGAGCAGTACACCGACGACGTTGCTCGTAACAAGGTCGAGGCCTTCATCGCAGGCGCTTAGGGGTTTGTTGCTGTACGCATTCATAAGGGCCGCTGCGTGGTTGGCGCAGCGGCTCCCGCTTTCGTGGAATTATGCCATCGGCGACTTCGCAGCAGACGTCGCCTTCTTGCTGTGGCCGCGCGGCCGCCGCAACATGATCGACAACATGCGGCACGTGCTGGGGCCCGCGACGACCGAAGCCGAGGTGCGCCGCACTGCCCGCCGGGCGCTGCGCAACTACCTGCGGTACCTTGCCGACTTTCTGCGCAGTCCGCTGTTCACTCCCGAGAGCGAGATTCGCCGGCTGCAGTTCGATGGCTGGCACCGCTTCGCCGAAGCAAAGGCCGCGGGCAAGGGCACGGTATTCGTGGGTCTGCACATGGGCAACTGGGACTTGGGCGGGGCGCTGTTAGCACGCAACGGCTACCCCATGCATGTCATCATGGAGACCTTCGCCAACGGCCGCCTCAACACCTGGGTGCGCGCCACCCGAGAGCGCCTGGGCATGGTGACGGTGCCGGTGGAGGAGGCGGCCCGGGGTGCGCTGCGGGCGTTGCGCCAGAACGAGGGCGTCGCCATCCTCATGGACCGTCCCCTGCAACCCGGTGAGGGCGGCGTCGACATCGAGTTCTGTGGCGCCCGCACGGCGATCCCCGCGGGGGCTGCCACCATCTCCCTCCGAACTGGCGCGCCTATCGTCACCTGCGCCATGGTGCGGTTGGCCGACAACACCTTCCGGGGCATGGTGTTGGGCCCCTACTTCCCGGCCAGCACCGGCGACATGCGCACCGACATCCAGACGCTAACCCAACAGGTCATGGACGATTTCGCCCACTGGGTGCGCCAATACCCCGACCAGTGGTACATGTTCCGTCGCATGTGGTACGCCGGCAGTATCGAACCCGTACGCTAACGGGCCACTGGCCGGGTTGGCCGGCAAGGTGGTACCATTCCCGTCGCCCATCCGTTCGTGGAGTTCCTTATGCGCATTGATGTTCATACGCACTACGTTCCCCAGGCCTTCTGGCACAGCATCGCCGCCAGCGGGGCCTGGTATGGCGCCACGGTAAGCCAGGCCAACGGCCGCGAATTCGTGACCTCGGGCCCGCGGCGCGCCGGCCCCGTCACCGCCGAGTGGCGCTTCACGGCCGAGGAGCGCATCAAGCAGATGGACGAGCTGGGTATCGACATGCATGTCGTGTCTACCGGGCCCATGTTCTTCAACTACCATCTGCCGGTGCCCGAAGCCCAGGCCACCTGTCGCATCATCAACGAAGAGATCGCGGCGTTGGTCAGGTTCGCCCCTTCCCGTTT
>CAXNDA010000131.1:0-5256 GCA_964200875.1 Chloroflexota bacterium
CACGAGCTGGGATGGCTCCTTCGAACGGTCGCCGAGCGCCTGTTCCATCCGGCGGGACCACTCGTCGTAGATACGGCGCGACAGCAGGTTGGCCACCAGCACCTGAGCGATAGGGTTGTCTTTGTAGCGGCCGAACTCGAGCACCACGGTCTTGCCGCGCTCCAGATAATCGATGATGGTGCGCACCGCGGGTTCTCGCACGTGCGGGGCCACAAAGTGGAGGCGCTTGATCGTCTGGAGCTTGCGCCACAGGGCGCTGAGGGTGCCTTCGTGTGCTCCCAGTTCTTTGGCGTAATCGGCCAGGTCCGAGGCTTGACGTTCCAGAAAGTCGGCCAGCCATGATTTCCGGCCACGGTCGGCCAGCATGGGGACGATCTGGGTCTGGATGTCGGTAAGGTTCAGCGTCTCGGCCATGGTCTCGATGTCGCCGGGCTCGATCTCGTCGTAACCGATCTCAATGACGCCATCGGTGCTGACGCCGCGGTTGCGGGAGCTGGCCTCGTCGAGGGTGAACACCGCGACCTGCGAGCCGAAGAGCTGTTTGAGTCCCTTGACCGCGCCGCCGGATGGGCCCTCGCTGGTGCCGGCCCAGCCGTATTCATTGTGCATGTCGAAGATGAGCTGGACGGCGGCGCGCTTCTGCAGAATGCCGGCCATCAGGATGCGGGTGAGGAAGGTCTTGCCGGTGCCGCTCTTGCCGAACACGCCGACGCTGCGCTCCACCAGGCGTGGCAGGTCGAGGCGGATCAGCGTGCTCTCCATGTCCAGCGGGCTGCCGATCCAGAGGTGGTCGGCGTCGTCGGCCCCGAACACCGCCTCAACCTGCTCCTGGGTCGCCTCGGCCGCGCTGGCGTAGTGGGCGGGAATGGTGCGGACTGGGCGCAGACCTTCGCTGGTCTGCATCAGGTACGGCACGACGTGGGCGACGCCGTAGGTGGCCGTGCCGTGGATGACCTGCGCCACGATAGGGTTGGAGAGGTCGGGCGGCGAGGAGGCGAGCGCCGGGTCGGTAGCGTCGAGCCGGAGGTCGGAGACGACGCAGAAGAAGCGGCCGAGCGACTGGCCGGTTGGCGTCGCCGGCTCCACCACGACGTATTGGCCCACCTTGACGGACTCGATGGGCACGTCCGGGTCGAGCTTGATATCAAGGCCCTTCGAGAGCGAGCCGTTAACCACGATGCCGAGTTTGAATCGCAAAAACTGATCCTTAAGGGGATCGGTGGGCGGGAATTGGGTCATGCGCGGCTCCCTAGGGTGAGGGGATGGGCAGAGGGAGTTTGCTGATGAGCGTGATCGACCGACTGCGGGGGTTTGGCAGTCAACCCTGGGGCCCCGGAACCCCCTCTTAGTCTCCCCCTAGGCAGGGGGAGAAATGAAAGGCGGCGGCTGGAGGGCCAGGGGGGTACCCCGTCGGTCACCGGACTGCCCGTCCCCTCCCTGCCTAGGGAGGGGCTAGGGGAGGGTTCTGGAAGACATTCGACTAGAGCGATGCGGTGGGGCATGGCCGCAGCCAGACGGCGGGTTTCCCCGGTGGCTGAGCGCGCTCCCAGGCACGGGGTGGCACGTGATGACGACGAGGTTGGTGGCAAGGTGGCGGCACTGGAACCCCCACCTAACCTCCCCCTAGGCAGGGGGAGGAATCGGACGGGTGATGCTGCCGTTCGACCGGCGAGAGGCTGGTAGTCGTGTGGGCCACGGGAGCCATCGGCTAGCTCGATATTCCCCTCCCTGCCTAGGGAGGGGCTAGGGGAGGGTTCTGGAAGACACTCGACTAGAGCGACGCGGTGGGGCATGGCCGCAGCCAGACGGCGGGTTTCCCCGGTGGCTGAGCGCGCTTCCAGGGACGGGGTGGCGCTTGGTGACCACGAGGTCGGTGGTAAGGCGGAGCCGCCGGAACCCCCACCTAACCTCCCCCTAGGCAGGGGGAGGAATCGGACTGGTCGCGTGTTGCTTCGCTCTCCGCAAGGTCGGACTGGTTTTGCGTTGGCCAACTGAAGGGACATGAGGTTCATCCGAGCCTCCCCAAGAGCGTGGCCAGCCGGACCGAATCGCCACGGAGGAGCGAGACCATGGCTTTGCCCGCTTGGACCAGGTACGCCTGCCCCGCCGCGCCGCGCACCCGCGCTGCCTCGCGTAGGAAGGCGGCCGTCACTTCGTCGGCGATGGGGCCGCGGTCGGCCAGCAGGAGGGCGAGGTAGCCGGGACGCTCGGTGAAGCGCTCGAGTTCGTGGTTGTCACACGCGAAGACCAACTGGTGAACCTCCGGAGGCTTCTCTGGCAGGTAGTGGACGATGGCGCCGTCAACTGCACCATGGCCCACTACCCTGACGGCGAAGAGGGTGCGGAACAGGCGCTCCAATTGTGGATGCTCGCGATAGATCTCATCAAGCGAGGTGGCACTCTGGCCGCGGGCAACCGGTGCCCGGCCGGGGTCGACCGGTGCCGTGTGGGCGCGCGTGACCACGCCGTACGTGCAGCCAGCGGCGCCGTCGGACGCGCGCCCGAAGGGGATGCGCACCAGCGACCCGAGGCGCGGTGCGTCGTCGATGGCGTAGGCCTGGGCCAGCAGCGACTCGGTAGCGGACTCCACCACCTCGCCGACATGCGGCGCGACGACAAGAAAGAGGCTCTGGGTCATGTCCAGGGTGTCCTTTTGGTGCGGGATTTGGCGGACACGTTGCCCGCGACACCGGTGGCCTCCAACCGGTCGGTCAGCAGCCACCAGAAGCCCCGGCGGTCGCTATCGCTCACCACGGCCTGCTCGTGGGCCTCCATCAGCGCCACGGGGTAGGCGGGGTTGCCCTGGTTGCGGCGGCACTGATCGAGGATGGCGGCGTGGGTGAGGGCCAGCAGCTCGGGGTCACCGCTCACCCAGCGGGGGATTTCGACGCGCGCGATCTCGCCACCGGCGCGGAGGTAACAGAAGTCGACCCAGCACTCGCTAGGATAGTCGGCGAGCTTGAGCATCGCGGCATTGCGCTTGAAGCGCTCGGTGCGCTCTCCATCGTTCAGGCGGTCGAACACATCACGGTCGTACACCACGGGATGAGCCGCGCCGTTGTGGTTGCCGCTTTGGGGGTTCCGAAGGAGGTCGGCTACCCAGGGTGAGCTTGGATTCGACAGATAGCCGGCGATGGCGAACGGGCGGGTTCGGGCGAGGCCGGCCAGCGCTGCCAGATCTGCGACGTAGCGCTGCACGATTTCATGGTCGATGGCCTTCTCGGCGTTCATGGTCTGAGACCACAGTACCAACGAGTTGTCGATAAGCGCCAACGTGAACAGGTCGGGCGGCGAAGCCTCCACTAGCTCGCGCAGGGTACTCAGTTCGGCGGCGGCGCGTTCCAGCTCCAGGCTGGTTTGACGGCTGGGTGAGGGCGCCTCGGGATCGCCGTTGTCGTCTTCGCTGGTCTCGACATCGTGGTCGGGCAACAAGTGCGCCACGCTGCCGAGCTGCGCATCGGGGTGGGCGCCGTATTGAATCATCACCGTGCCCACGTTAATGACATAACACGTTGCGACTTGGTGACGGTCAACGGCGATCTGCGAGCCGTCGGTGGCGAAGACGCGATAGCTGGATGGGCACGCTGGCGTGGGATACGCGAGGGCGGGGTCGCCCATGAAGGCGGCGCGGTCCTCGGGGGCGGTCCGCCAGCCGTCGCCCAAGGCGGCCAGCAGATCGCGCAGACGGGCGGCCTCGGTTGCCGTGGCGTCGGCGTCACGGGTGAAGCGGGGCACGTAGGCCTCGATCTGCGAGGCGAGCTGGGAGAAGTCGAGGGGCATTGGCTAACCTCAGCGCAAAACGCGCTCGTCGCCCACGCGACGCGTCACGCGCTGCTGGTCCAGGTACTCCATGAAGGCGATGGCGTACTTGCGGCTGGTATCGAACATGTCGCGCACCTCGGCCACCGTTATCTTACCGTGCTTGGTAAGGTGCGCTCGCACCCGGGCTGCCATGGCCGCAAAGGCGTCGGGCGGGAAGCAGATGTCTTCGGCCATACGGAGCAGACGGCCTTGGTCGACCAGGGCGGCGATTACCTCGGGTTGGGCGTTTAGCTCGGCCAGCGATGTGAAGGGTTGGCGGGCGAGTTGGGTCAACAACGCCTCGGTCTGTTTGGCCTGTTCCGGGGAGAAGCTTACGTGGAAGCCGGGGGCTGCCACGGCGGCTGCGTGCTCGTCAATGAGCCGGCGTTGCACCAGCGAGTCCATAGCGTCGCCCGCGGGCCGGTTCGGTAGCCGCAGCCGGCTGCGGAGGTCCTCTTTGGGCATGCCGACCCGCAACGGAAACTGTCGGTGAAACGCCTGCAGCGCCTCGAGGGCGGTCGCTGCCAGCCGGTCCCAGGTGGGGGTGGTGACCAGTTGCGAGGCGGGACCCAACGCTTTGGCCCCTAGCACCGTCACCCGGCCATCGGCGACCAGCAACGCCAGCGCGGCGCGGGCGTCGGCTTCGGCGAGGTTCGACGCCTTGAACAGGCCCGTGAGGTCGATGGGCTGGAGCTTATCGAGGGTCTCCAGCAACTGCTGGTCGGGGGTGCCTTCTCGCAGGGTCGCAAGGCGGGTCAGTGTGCCCTCGTGGAAGCGCTTGTGGCGTTTGGCGTGCGGTTCCACCACGGTGCCGCCGCCCACGGTGCCAGCGGACGACCGTAGAATGAAGGCGTCGCCCGGGACTACGGCTGCGGGCGCCGAAAGGCGGAGCTGCGCCCAGGCGGTCTCGCCCGGCTTCAGCTCTTGGGTATCGAGCAGCCGGACGCGAGCCACTGCCTCGGTGGTCAGCGAGTGGAAGGTGCAAGTGGCGTTATGCTTCATTGCGCTGGGGGCGCCCGCCAACAGCCGCAGCCGCACGTCGATGGCGTCGGTCGGGCGCAGCCAGCCGGGAGTTGTCACCGTGTCGCCGCGCAGCACGTCATCGGTGCTGACGCCAGCCAGGTTGGCGGCGACCCGGGCGCCAGGGGCCAGCGTCTCGGCCTTGGTGCGATGGCTCTGCAGGCCGCGGATGCGGGTGCGCACGCCGCTCGGCAGCACCTCGACCTCCTGACCGGCGGTCAACGCGCCATCGATCAGCGTGCCAGTGACCACGGTGCCAAAGCCGGCAATGGTGAACACGCGGTCGATGGGGAGCCGCGGGCGGCCGGTGTCACGGCGGATGGGGGTGTCGAGCAGCAGGCGGTCGAGCACCGCCAGCAGTTCGGGGAGGCCTTCTTTGGTGGTGGCGGAGACCGGCAGCATGGGCGCGCCCTCGAGCGTGGTGCCCTTCAGCGC
>CAXNDA010000132.1:0-5231 GCA_964200875.1 Chloroflexota bacterium
TGATAACCCGATTGGAAGAGAGCCAGCCGCCGCTGCTGTACTCGCTGTACGACTCGGCCCGCCAATACCCCGACTCCTCGGCCTTCACGTACATCACTACGTCGCGAGCTAAGCCAAGACGGGCGGCCAGCGCGTTATTGTCGCCGAAGTTGACGGCACCCTTGAAGGGCAGAGCCCGCCCGAAGGAGTGCAGCGGTGCGACCGTTCCAGAACTTACCGAGGCGAACAGGCGGTCGAACTGGCGTTCAACCACACGCCACGGGCCGGTCGCCTCTTCCCACGCAAGCGCCACCATGACCGATTGGCCGACGGCGGGCAGCATGAATGCTATGGAGAGGATGGCGCCGGCAAACAGCACTACGGGCGCCGACGAGCCGCTGAACTTAAGCTCTGCTTCCGAGACGTGGGCTTTCAGCCAGCGGGTCCGCAACCCTTGGCGGTGGGTCTCCATCATCAGCAACAGTGCGCAAAACAGATACACCGCCAGGTTGGCGCCGAACTGCCCCTGCACGTAGGTGAGGTTGATCGCCAACCCGATCCCCGACGGCAGCACCGCCAGCCACATGTTGTTATGGCGGTAGTAGAACCAACTTGAGAAATAGCCGATGAGCCACGTCAGCAGAACAAGCTGTGCAGCGAAGGGCAGGCCATCGATATTGATGCCGTTGGTCGCAATGACCTGGAAGAAGGTCGACATGCGCCGGAAGGCGTCTACCGCGCGTTCCGGTATGGTTTCACCATTGGCGCTCGACACAATGAGCGAGGCCGCCATGAGCAGGCCGACCACGATGGCAAGGGGATGAATGAGGAATTGGTTGACTCTGAGCCGGGCGAACACCAGACCCAGCAACAGCGCGCTGATGGTGAAGCCCGCCAGTTGGGGCATTTCCCGCACCCACTGCGCGCCCTCGATGGTAGCGGTGACCGACAAGAACATCACCACCAGCAGCAGGAACGACCACCACACGCTGCGTGGGTCGAACAGCGCCTGGATGCCCGCGAACATCCCCGGGCGCTTTTCCGGTTCCGAGGCTGGCTGCACCCGCGCTTGTCGCACCATTGGCTTACCCTCCTGAGCTTGAGCCCCCGCCCTCTGCCGCTTCTAGCACTGCTAAACCTTCAGCTATGGAGCCTGCCCGCTTCACCAGGAAGCTCTGCACGCCACTCGCCGCCAAAGCGCCCACCGTGAGCAACGGCGTCTGTTCACCCCCAAAGGTGCTGGGCTCCACCATGATGACGGCAGCCCTGGCGCCTCGCCGCATGAGGTGTTGCAGTTGCTGCACCCACACCTCGTCCATGGAGGAGGTGACGATCAGCAGGGTCGAGAACCGGCCGAATCGACGGGCTTCACCCGCCAGCAACTCGGCCAGCGACACCGTCCCGACGGCTCGTACCAGCGCGAGTGACTCCATCATCTTAGCCATTTGATGGCCCCCACGGTCGGGCCTGTGGATATCGAGTTGGTGGCCGAACGCGAGTAACCCAATGGGGCGGCTGGAATCCAGGTAGTGTTTGGCCACCGAGGCCGCCGCCGCAACCGCATACTCCTCGGTGCTCTGCAAGCCGCTGCCCGCCTGAACCCGTGCCTCAAGGTCGAGAACGATCCAGGTCTCGGCCGCTGGGTCCAGCTCAAACTCCTTCACCATCAGCTTGCCCGAACGGGCGGTGGTGGGCCAATGGATGCGGTTGTAGCTGTCGCCATGCACGTACTCCCGCACGCCCGCGGCGTTCGGCGTGACGAAGTGGGTTCGCCGCCGGTAGCGCCCTTCACCCGGCAGCTCGGCAGGGGGCAGTTCGAAGCGAGTCAGGGGAACCGTCTGCGGGTAGACGGTTAGGTGATACTGCTCGCCAACCACCATCTCCCGCCGGAAGAACCCGAAGGGATCACCGGAAGCCAGGCGTGTGGGGCCAATGCGAAAACGGCCGCGCCGGTCGCAGGGGATCTGCACGCGCCACGTGCGTTCAGCATTCGGCGCCAAGTGCGTTACGTGGGGTGGAATAGCCCCGGGAAGATCGGTGAGCTGTTCAATCTCCAGCCAGAATTTCGCGATCCAGCTATCGTTGAACACCGTCATCTGCTCGGTGACCTGGTCACCCACGGTGGCGTACGTTCTACTGCCCTCGTAATTGACGTCGAGCCCCTGGAGGCTCGACCTGGTCCACAGCCAAGCTCCGGCCAGCACCAACAGCAACAGGTAGGTGACGCGCACGTACAGCTCGGAGCCGCTGGACAAGGCGAACACAGCCCCGACCAGTATGAGGGCGATGAGGACGCCGACGCGCACGGTCGACACAGCCTGCTCCGGCGCTTAGGAGACGATCCAGCGGCTGGCGCGGGCGCCCGGCACCGGTACACGCTCCAGCACATCGGCCACCACCCGTTCCGCGGTGACGTCCTTCACCCGCGCCGATGGGTTGACGATCACCCGGTGGCCCAGGGTTGCCGCCGCCAACTCTTTCACATAGTCAGGGGGCACAAAGTCCTCGCCGCGGAGTACCGCCATTGCCTGCGCTGTGCGCATCAGCGCCAGCGACCCGCGGGGAGAGGCTCCCAGGTACACGTCCTCGTGCTGGCGAGTGGCATTGGCAATGGCCACGATGTATTGCTTTACCAAGGGATCAACCATGATCGCCTTCACCTGGCGCTGCATACGCTCGATCTCCGCAACGTCCACCACCTGCTCCAGGCTATCGAGCGGATGCGCCGTCTGCTGGTTGTCGAGAATCGCGACTTCGTCGGCTTCGGATGGATAGCCCAGCTCGATGCGCATGAGGAAACGGTCGAGCTGTGCCTCGGGCAGGGGAAACGTGCCCTCGTACTCGATGGGGTTCTGCGTGGCCATCACCATGAAGGGGCTCGGCAGCGGGTGCAGCACGCCGTCCACCGTTACTTGGTGTTCTTCCATGGCCTCCAGCAGCGCCGACTGCGTCTTGGGGGTGGCGCGGTTGATCTCGTCTACGAGGACGATTTGGGCAAAGATGGGACCGCCGCGAAACTCGAAGTCTGAGGTCCGCTGGTTGAAAATGGACACACCGGTCACATCGCTGGGAAGCAAATCGGGGGTGAATTGTAACCGCCTGAAACTGCAACCAACCGAACGTGCGATGCTTTTGGCGAGCGTGGTCTTACCGACCCCCGGCACGTCCTCTATCAGCAGATGTCCCTGGCACAGCAAAGCGATAACCGCGAGCTCCACCACGTCCCGCTTGCCAACGATGACCTTCTCGACGTTGCCGACAATGCGCTCGATTACTCCGGTGCCCGGCTCCAACACACGCTCCTTCCGCCCGCCACAGCCTGGGGCCATGTTGCAGGCGCTACGAAAATCCACCGAACGTACGCGGGCGTAGCCCTAGCCGGTGGACAGCTCATTCTAGTCAGTCGTACCACTAAACGCAAACAATTGCAGCGTAGCGTCGAGCTATCGAGCGTCGCTCAGATACGCCGTTTGGTCCCGCCAAATGAGCGGCACACGCTTGTGCTGCGATGAACGCCTGGCAAGGGGCAGCCTGCTAGACGCCGCGGTAGGCCAACAACACCCAGGCCGACAGCGCAACCCAGAGCACGATGCAAAGGATCAGCGGAAGGTCCGAGTACAGCACGTCCTCTGGGCTTCCCCCTTGGTCGCGCACGTGCACCAGGTACAGGTATCGGAAGATGCCGTAGAGCACCACTGGCACCGTCAGCATCATCGCGTGATTCTTCGGCAAGCCTTCCGCTGTGAACGTGTAGAGGCTATAAGCGATGACGGTGCTGGATGCCACCACGCTGATCATCTGATCCACCAGTGGCAGCGTATACTCCTCCAGGTTGCGGCGATGGCTGCCCGCCTGGCCCTGCAACAGCGTGAGTTCGTTGCGCCGCTTCTCCAACGCCAAGAACAGCGCCCCCAAGATAGTCACCATGTACAACCAAGGGGAGATGGGCACGCCAATGGCAACGGCGCCGCCGGCTGCCCGAGCCACAAAGCCAAGGGCTATGATGAAGACGTCAACGATCACGAGCTGCTTAAGCCCCAGGGTGTACGCCACCATCAGCGCTGCGTAGCTGCCGGTCACTAGGAGCAGTGCAGGGGACAACAGGTAGCTGCCCATGAGCCCGGCCGTTCCAAGCACCGCCGCAGACACCACGGCCAAGAGCGGCGATACCTGCCCCGAAGCGATGGGCCGGAACCGCTTCTTGGGATGCAGCCGATCTTGGGGCGCATCCCGCAGGTCGTTGAGCAGGTACTCGGCGCTGGCCAAGAGACTGAACAGCACGAAGGTGATGGAGCAGCGCAACACCAGGGTCAGGGCGTTCGGCATATCGGCAGGCGACCAGTACTGGTTGACCGAGAAGAGCAGCGCCAGGAACACCATGCCGTTCTTGGCCCACTGCTTGGGCCGCAGGGCGCGCACCAGCGCACTCACCGAAAAGCCAGCAGCGCGGCTGGGGGTGGACGCAGCGACACCTTCATTCATATTCAATGCGCCGCCTGGTTCAAATCTCACACAGGTATCTATCGGCCAGCGTAGCGTTAATGGTTGACACTGACTAGGGTGACTCCTATGCTGACCCTGCTTATGTCGCCCACCCGCACCCGGCTTGACCAGCTTCTCGTGGACCGCGGGCTTGCCCCATCGCGGGAGAAGGCTCGCGCCATTATCATGGCCGGTGCGGTGAGCCGAGGCACTGAACGCCTCATCAAGCCCGGCGTCATGGTTGCCGAAGACACGGATCTCCGCATGGCGGCGGCCCCTCGATTCGTGGGCCGTGGCGGCGAGAAGCTCGACAAAGCCCTGAGCGCCTTCCACCTCGACCCCACGGGCATGGTGGCCCTAGATGTTGGGGCTTCAACCGGCGGCTTTACCGACTGCCTGCTGCAGCACGGCGCCGCTCGCGTCTACGCTGTAGATGTCGGGCACGGGCAGCTTGACTATCGCCTCCGCAGTGACCGGCGGGTGGTGTGCCAGGAAGGCGTCAACGCCCGCTATCCCCTCACCCTGCCCGAATTGTGCGACATCGCCGTTGCCGACGTGTCCTTTATCTCGTTGCAGCTTGTGGTGCCGTCCTTGATGGCCGCCGTCCACCCGGGGTCGCCGATTATCGCCTTGGTGAAACCGCAGTTCGAGGCGGGCAAGGGGAAGGTCGGCAAGGGCGGGGTGGTTCGGGATCCCGAGGTACACTGCACCGTCCTCTCAGGCATCATCAACTGGGGCATCCGTGCGGGACTGCGGCTGGGAGGCCTCAC
>CAXNDA010000133.1:0-5223 GCA_964200875.1 Chloroflexota bacterium
CCAGAACCCAGGATGGCGCAGCACCTCCCGGAGTTCCCAGTTGTCTTCGGCCATTGGCGCCTGACGGACGGTCCCTGCCGCCAAGTGTTCGGCGGGCGTGGGCTCGCCATCGGGAAGCAGGCCCATGTCTTCGGGCCGCCGGCGGATCAGCAGCAGCGCCGGCAGCAACCCCATGACCACGGCTGAGAGGCCCAGCCAGTGCCAGGCATCCCGCCAGCCCATGCCCGCCACCATCAGCGCCACCGCACCTGGGTATACCAGGCTGGATGCGGGCGGCCCAAGCGCTGCGAAGCTGAAGGCAAGCGTCCGGCGGCGCAGGAACCAGTTGGCCACCATGGCCGAGGGTGCAACATTCTGCATGACGGCTCGGCCGATACCGCCCATCAGGCCGAAGGACACATAGAACTGCCACGGTTCGGTCACCCAGCCGCACGCTGCTACCGAAATGCCGGTCAGCAGAATGGCGACGCTCAGTATCAGGCGGGCGCCGTGCCGGTCGATGAGGCTGCCCAGCCAGGGGCCTACGATCGACGCCGTGAGCCAGGCGGTGCTTGCTGCGAACACCAGCGTGCTGCGGGGCCAACCGAGGTCGGCGGCCATGGGTGGGAGGAACACGCTGAACGCGAATCCGGTGGTACCGGCGGCGATGAAGAGGCTGAGGAAGGCCATAAAGACCTGGTACCAGCCGAAAAAAGGACGCGTCAGACGGGGCAAGAGGCTCCGAGGGTGGAGGAGGTGCTTTCAGTGTACACCGGTGCCACGCACGGGTTAGGGTTCAGGTTGAGGTTTGGGCGTGCGACGCATTGAGTACAGCGCGTGGGGGAGGGTGGCTGTTCGCTGTGGCGGTCTTGCTTGGTCAGCCTTCGGGGAAGCGCGTCTTTCCCGCCCGCCCACCCCGTAACTTATAGGAATTGGGGGACACCCCCAAACCCCCGGCAGGAAGGGGATCGCCATCCCCTTCCTGCACTATCCCCTTCAACGTCACATGCGTGGTGTTGTCCTTCGGGCACCTACCACAATGCGGTGCACCCCTCCTGCGAGCTTGACCGAAACTGCTGGTCGGCCTATAGTACTATTTAGTTAAGCGATACTAAAGCACTTACCCCATGTCCCTTTCACGGTTGGTGAATAAGCGCAGTGTGTTCGCGGTGTTGGCCCTGGCAGTGATGCTGGGCGCAGCCTTGTTCACCGCGCGCACCCTCTACGACATTCAGCACTACATCAGCACCGAGAACGCGACCCTACAGGGGACTCTGGTGCGGGTCGCCAGCCCCAACACCGGCCGGGTGTTCACCTACCTGGCTGATGTTGGCTCGCTGGTACGGCGCGATGACCCCGTTGCGGTGATCGACATTCCCATCTCGGCCTCGCTTCCCGCGGGCGGCGGCAATCGCTCCACCTTTCTGGATGCGCGTGACCGCCTGGCGGAAGTGACGTCGCCGGTAAGCGGGGTAGTGGTCAGCCGCAGCGCCAGCGCTGGAGACTCGGTTGCCCCCAACCAGACGCTGCTGACCGTGGTCGACACGAGCAACGTGTGGGTGGTGGCGAACGTCGAAGAAACCAAGGTGAGCCGGGTACGTCCCGGGCAGTACGTCGAGGTCTACATCGATGCACTCCAGCGCACCGTGGACGGCACGGTCGAGAGCATTGTGCCGGCCACCACCAGCACCTTCTCGCTGTTGCCCGCACAGAATGCCGCCGGAAACTTCACCAAGGTGGTTCAGCTGGTGCCGGTGCGCATCACCCTCTCGGATCACGCCGGCCTCATCGTGGGAGCGTCGGTGCGCGTGCGGATCCACCTCTCCTAACGCACCAGGGTGGCGCTTCAAGGCCGGCTCAGCAGCTTCGACCCGCGATGGGTGACCCTCGGCGTGACCACCATCGGGTCGTTCATGTCGTTGTTGAACCAGACTATGGTCAACATCGGTCTGCCCAAGATCATCGCCACCTTTGGGGTGGATGTGCAGGTCGGGCAGTGGGTGGTGACGGCGTACATGATCTCCCTCTCGGTCGTCATCCCCATCTCCGGGTATCTGGCCGAGCGGGTCGGGATGAAGCGCCTCTACCTCACCACCATGCTGGCGTTTGTCGTCAGCTCAGCGCTCTGCGGCATCGCTTGGGACCTACCCAGCCTGGTGTTCTTCCGCATCCTCCAGGGTTTGGGCGGCGGCATGCTGCAACCCCTGGGCATGGCCATCGTGTTCTCCATCATCACGCCCCGTGAACGCCCGAAGTTCATGGCGCTGTTGGGCATGCCCATGCTGGTCGCCCCGCTACTGGGGCCAACGCTCGGCGGCTTCTTGGTGGAATACGTGGACTGGCACACCGTGTTCACGGTGAACATTCCCGTCGGCATGGTGGGTCTGGTGCTGGCGTGGTTCCTGCTGAAAGAGACGCCGGCGCGGCACGATGCCCCCCTGGACCGCATGGGCTTCATGCTCTCGACGATTGCTTTCCCCAGCTTGCTTTTGGGGTTTACCTTCGGGTCTCGGGAAGGCTGGGGGACCCCCGCAGTCCAGGTCTATCTGGCTGTGGGCATCATGAGTTTCGCCGGGTGGATTTACACCGAGTTGAACCAGGCTGAGCCCATGCTCGACCTTCGTCTGTTCAAGGCGCCCGTGTTTGCGGCCGCCATGGGCATGAATTTCTTGGCACAGATACTGCTGTTCGGCATGCAGCTTCTCTTGCCCATCTACCTGCAGGCCGCCCAGGGGATGTCGGCGTTGCAGGCGGGCTTGGTGCTGGTGCCCCAGGGCATCGTGTCGTTCATCTCCATGAACATCGCGAGCCAGCTGTACTACAGGGTTGGGCCGAGGCCGCTGGTGATTTTTGGCCTAGGTGTGCTGACGCTGACGTCCTGGCAGATGTCCCACGTCACCCTGGGAACGTCGGCTGCCGACATCACGCTGCTGGCGGCGGCGCGCGGCTTTGCCATGGGCTTCATGATGATGCCGGTGCAGACCGCGGCGTACAGTACGGTGCCGCAACCCCAGATCGCCCGTGCGACGGCGCTCTCGAACGGGCTGATGCGCATCTATGGCTCGTTCAGCACGGCGTTTCTGGCGACGATCCTCAACGACCGAGCGGTGTTCCACTACGCCGCCATGGCCTCCACGCTGACACCCGATCGGCCCGCAGTAGCTGGGTTCCTGGATCAGCTGCAGCCCGAGCTGATTGCCCGTGGCCTGCTTACCGAGGCGGCCCAGCAGCGCTTCATCGGCAGCCTGCTCGCCGCCGAAACCCACCGTCAGGCGTTGGGCATGGCGTTCACCGATACGCTGATGGTCATGACCGCATTCGGGGTGGCGGGCTTCGCGCTCATATTCTTCATCAACGATCCCCTCTACCGAGAGGGCCGCCAGCGGGGTCCCCGTCCGGTGGCGGCATCGGCGGCGCCGGCGTCTGCCATGGCTGGGTCCAGATCGGGCGCGCCGCTGCCTGCCGGCGGCCCTGCCCCTTCTCACGCCGAACCGTAACCGCTAGACTGAGGCAACTTCTGCGCGGAGGCTGCTGATGGCGTGGTCGAATGTTGGTGTGGCGATTCATGAACCCACGGCGGCGGCCATGCTGAGTGCGGTGCGGCACGCCGACACCGCCGGTGTGCCGACGGTATGGCTGACGACCGGTGCCGGACCCGATGCGATGATCGTGTTCGCGGCTGCCGCGGCCTGCACCACCGCGGTGCGGATGGGCACCGCAATTATTCCCACGTTTCCCCGTCATCCCATGGTGGTGGCGCAGCAATCCGCCGACCTCGCGTCGCTGGCGCCTCATCGTTTCACCCTGGGGCTGGGGCCCAGTCACGCGCCGGGCATCGAGGGCCGTTATGGCCTGGCCTACGAACGCCCCTTGGAGCACCTGAAGGAGTTCGTGACCATTGTCACCAACCTGCTGAGCGGGCAAGAGGTGGACTGGGCGGGCAAGCGGTTCAAGGTAAAGGGCAAGATCAACCACGCCGCCGACGTGCCGGTCATCATCTCGGCGTTGCGGGAGCGGTCTTTTGAGCTGGCGGGCGAGATTGCCGACGGTGCGGTCACCTGGCTGTGCCCAGCGCCCTATCTGCGAGACGTGGCCATGCCGGCCATGGTCCGCGGCGCGGCCACAGCAGGCCGCCGGACGCCGCGGATGGTGGCGCACGCGTTCCTTTGCCTCACCGAGGACCCGCTGCTGCTGCGCCAGGCGGTGGCGCAAAGCATGGGCAACTACCCGCGCCTGACCAACTATCAGGAAATGTTTGCCAGTGCAGGGTTTCCCGAGGCGCGTCAGGGTGAGTGGACCAGCGCAATGAGCGACGCTGTGGTGCTGCACGGCGACGAACCGGCGGCGCGCCGCAAGATTCGTGACTTCCTGGAGGTGTCGGGCGCTGATGAGTTGATCCTCTCGGTGCTCCCAATCGGCGCTGACCGCACGCTCAGCATCCAGCGGACACTCGATTTCGTCGGCAGTCTGTAAGGAGACGAACCCATGACCAGCAGATCCGACATCAGCCCCGAGGACGTAGGCCGGATGGCACGCATGCTGGGCCTGAGCATTACACCAGCCGATCTCCCCGAGGTGACGCACCGGTTCACCGCACTGTTAGATCAGCTGCAACGGCTCGATGAGCTGGACGTGGACAGCGTGGATCCGTCCGCTATCTTCCCGAAGGAGGCCGGGGCATGACCATCGATGCACTCGTGTTGGCACCGCTGACCGAGCAGGCGGAGGCACTCCGCACCCGCAACATCTCCGCCGTCGAGCTAACGCAAGCCTACTTGCAGCGCATCGAACGGCTGAATCCCAAGGTGCTGGCCTACATCACCGTGAGCAGCGACCTGGCGCTTGCCCAGGCTCGTGCCGCCGACGCCGAGATCGCGGCTGGGCGATACCGAGGCCCGCTCCATGGCGTGCCGGTGGGCGTGAAGGACCAGCTGTTCACCAAGGGTTTGCGCACCACCGGCGGGTCTGCGTTGCTCCGTGACTTCGTGCCGGACTACGACGCCACGGTGGTCACCAAGCTGCAGCAGGCCGGCGCTGTGCTGCTGGGGAAGCAGAACATGGAGGAGTTCGCGCTCCGCGGCACGCGTAACCACCCGTACGGCGGCCCCCGCAATCCCTGGGACTTGACGCGCATTGCCGGCCACTCGAGTTCGGGGAGCGGCGCAGCACTGGCGGCTGGGCTTTGCGCCGCCGCGGTGGGGGAAGATACCGGCGGCTCCATCCGGAACCCCGGAAACGTGTGCA
>CAXNDA010000134.1:0-5209 GCA_964200875.1 Chloroflexota bacterium
TGTGATGCGGCGCACAATGTTCCTCTGTGCTATCGCTCGCTGTTAACGTGGGGAGGCGGGGCATCAAGCCCCGCCTCCAGACACCGCTGAGCGGACTAACGGACGGCCTTGATGTACTCCAGGTGGGTCCACGCGCCGTACAGCGGCCCGGGGAAGGTGTAATCGGCCACGAACTGCGGATTGACCACTGCCTCCACCGGTACGAAGAACAGCGGCACGCTGCCGAACCGGTTGTACATCATGTCGCCCAGCTCTCGCATAATTACGGCCTGCTTCGGTTCGTTCAGCTCACCCATCAACTGCTCGTTGATTCGGTTGGTGTCGGCATCGAACCAGCTTGCCGCCTGCTGCCGGGGGAAGTTGAACAGATCGGAATTGCGATTCGGCCACGCGAACACCTGCACCGTTGCGCTGGCGTCAATGTACATGTGGTTGGTCCACTTGAACGCCCGCAGTTCGGCCGTCTGCGTGGGCGTGTCCGACTGGATCATGTTCACCTTCACGCCGGCCGCCCGCCACATGCTGGCGATCGCATCCGCAACGTCGGGCGCGCCGGGGATAACTGTGGACGATCGGATCGCGATGTTGGTCTCCAGCGGGTTGGCGGCGGTGTAGCCAGCCTCGGCCAGCAGCTTCTTGGCCGCTTCCACGTCGTACCCGTAGAGTTCGCCCCACTGGCGCTCCCACTTGTTGTCCCAGCCCAACCAGGTGGGATGCATGTGGTTGATGTACATACGCTCGCTGCGCTTGAAGAAGGCCTTCTGCAGCGAATCGCGGTCGATGGCCTTGTTCAGCGCCTGCCGTACCTTCACGTTCAGCAGCGGGCTGCTGTTGTCGCGGTAGTACTTGCCGTCCTCGGTGCGGGCGCAGCACACCCAGGTGCCCCACGAGCGCGTGCCGGGAATCTTGCCGGCGGCGATCTTCATGCCCGACCGCTCCGCCTGCGGCATCAGATCGTCGGGCAGGGTGGTGATGTGGGCTTCGCCGGCCAGGAGTGCGGCGAGGCGCACCGAGGCCTCGCGCGACCACCGCAGCTCGAGTTCCGGGAAGTCCGGCGTCACCCGCCAGTGTTTGCCGGCGGCTCGCTCGTAGCGGATGTAGGAGCCGATCTGCCGGTCCTTGAAGTCGTAGGGACCGGTGCCGGCCACCGGCTTGGCGGGGTTATCGCCGGCGTCGCCCTCTTTATCGAACTGCGCCTTCGACCGAATGGGCATTTGGTCGGAGCTTTCGGAGATCATGTCCATGAAGGTGGAATCGGGCTTGATGTGGTACACCACCTCATAGTCGTTCACCGTCTCAATGCGCAGGATGGTGTTCTTCCACCACGGCGCAAAGATGTTCGGCGGCGACTTGCTGAGGTCATCCGTCTGATGGTGCCATGACCAGTCGACGTCCTTGGCGGTGAACTCGCCGTGGCCACGGTTGAACTGCACGCCCTTCTGCAGCTTAAAGCGGAAGCTCTTGCCGTCGGGCTCAAGGTTCCATTCGGTAGCCAGCTTGGGGGTGTATTTGCCGGTGGCGCGGTCGATACCCACCAAGCTCTCGTACATCGGGCGCATGGCCGTGATATCGAAGCAGCAGACCCGGCGGATGTCGTTGAACTCGTTGGGTGGCGGGTTCAAGAACATCACCAGCTTGTTGGTCTTCGGCGGCCCGGCCGGGTCGCTCGGGCCGGCGGCGGGAGCGGGTGCAGGCGCACCGGTGCAGGCCGCCAGCAGCATCGGCGCGATAGCCAGGGCAAGCAGCCCGAACCGTACGGAACTTAGACGTCTGAGGAAACCCAAAGCGACCTCCTTATGCCGCGCCCCGCTTTGGGTACGAGGCGAAACGGCCAAACCACAGCTAGGGCACACGATACACCAGGTATGGAGTACCGCCAACACTCGAGGGCTGAACGATTGGTGCGACGCTGTATCAGCGGGCGGCAGCGGCCTCTTCTGCCTTCTTGCGCTTTTCGGTGAGCCAGCCGTGGGAGATGTCGAGCATCACGCTCTCGGGGCCCACGTACTTCTCCTCGAAGTAGCCGGTGTTGCCGGCGGCGGGCAGGTCGGTGCGCAGCGGCGTCTCGCTGTCGGCCAGCCGCTTGCGGATCTCGTCGAGGTCCTCGCAGGCGAAACCGAAGTGGTGCAGGCCCATCACCGGGCCCAGGCCGTCGAGCCGGTCGGCGGCAGCGGCCGACTTGAAGTTGAGCACCGCAAGGTTCAGATAGCCGTCGCTGAGGTACACGCCGGTGGCGAGCGGCGAGTCGGTGCGGCCCACCTCTTCCATCTCGAACACCGTTTTGTAGAACTCGGCGGTCTTCTCCACGTCGGGCGTGTGCAGGGCAATGTGGCGGATCTTCGGGCGTGCCATGGTTGGCCTCCTGTTGGCGTCCGTGAGGTCCGGCCGCCGGATATGCACGATCATGTTCGCCCTGAGGCGGCATGTCAAACTGCACCTGCGGTGGCGCCGCATCGGGTGAGGTTCCTGGTGACAAATGCGCACTGCCACTGCCGGAGGGGCGCGTACAATCAAGCATGACCACATCGTCCGACCCCAACCAACTACCACCTACCGCGGTTACCAACCGGGAAGGCGCGGTGGACGAGCGCCGCTTCTTTGCGGGGCCCCGCAACCGGCTAGCGGAATTGTGGAGCGTGCTCAAGATCGGCGTCGAGTTCCTGCGGGGGTTTCGTGCACTGCACTTCGTGGGGCCCTGCGTCACCGTCTTCGGCTCGGCCCGGTTCGAGGCGGGGCACCCGTACTATGAGCTAGCTCGGGAGGTCGGGGGCGCGCTTGCCAAAGCCGGGTTTACCGTGATGACCGGCGGCGGGCCGGGAATTATGGAGGCGGCCAATCGCGGCGCGCAGGAGGCCGGCGGCATGTCGGTCGGCTGCAACATCCGGCTGCCGCAGGAGCAGCAGCCGAACCGCTACCTGGACCTGTGGATCACGCTGAAGCGGTTCCACGTGCGCAAGGTGATGCTGGTGAAGTACTCCTACGCCTTCGTCATTCTGCCCGGCGGCTTTGGCACCATGGACGAGCTGTTCGAGGTGCTGACGCTGATCCAG
This sequence comes from Chloroflexota bacterium, assembly GCA_964200875.1. GTDB lineage: Bacteria > Chloroflexota > Dehalococcoidia > SHYD01 > SHYD01 > SHYE01. The sequence continues at coordinate 3,051 of CAXNDA010000134.1, forward strand.
ACGGGTAAGTTGCAGAACTTCCCCATCCTCTTGATGCCCAGCGCCGCCTGGACGCCACTGCTGGACTTCCTGCAGGAGACGATGCTCGACCGTGGCACCATCCAGGCGGAGGACCTTACCCTACTGCGGCTGGAGGAATCGCCGGCGGTGGCGGCGGCGTACATTGCCGAGGTGGCATCCCGCCAGTTTGGCCTGCGGAAGGCGCTCGCGCCTAAGCGTCAGCCGGTGCTGTTCGAGTGAACGGCGGGTGTGCGGCCGCGTACCGCGGCCGCACAGTGAGCCTAGGCGGCGCTGTTCCCCGGCGCTAGGGCGACGGCCAGGTTTCGGGGAACCCCGTGGAGTGCAGCCGCTCCTGCAGCTCGGCCACAGCGTCGTCTATCGAAGTGAGGATGTTCGCGCTACCGGAAGCGCTGAGGGTAATGACGCCTGGGATGCCGCACAGCACATCGCTGGACCCAAAGGCGCCCCCACGGAAGCCGACCAGCACGAAGCAGGTGCCCGCGGGCGTAACCGCCTGCGTTGTGGTGGTGACACCCGCCGCCAAGGGGACGTTGGTGATTGCCGAACCGTCGAGCGGGATCCGCTGCAGCAGGTAGCTGTCAACGCCGCCCGTGGGTGTGCCCCAAGTCATGGTTGCGCTGGCGGTCCCCCCCAGCTTCAGGCTGAACCCCGGCGGGATGACCGTCCCGGCCTTCACGCCGGCCATCGCGCACTCCATATCCGATAGGCCCAGTACGGTGGGACCATTGAGCGGCGCCAGCACATAGCAATAGATGATGCCGTTGGCGGCCGCGGCGTCGCTGTAGCTGGTGGCAGCTCCGGCGATGGGCAGCAACTCGGCGAACGCCGTGGCCGTGTTGTACTTCAGCAGGATGTACCCAGTCTGGGCCGTGCCGCCGTCCCACTTCAGATCAATGGAACCCGTGCTGATGGTCAAGTTCTTGCCGCCAACCACCCCCCCGGTAATGGTGACAGCCGCAGCAACGGGCTGCGCATCGGCCGTGGCGAGCGCCGACCCGGCTCCGGGCCCGGTTGCGGTGAAGGTGGCGGTAGCAACGCCGTTGGTGAACTGCGTGGCCGCGGCCGAGAGCGTGCCCAGCACCGGACTGCTGAAGACGCCGCCGGGAGGGGCGGGGAAGGCCGGCAGGCCACTCAGGCTGACTGGAGCGATGGGTCCGCCCAGGTTGCGGCCAAACAGGTCGGCGGTGAGGGTGGCCGCCGCGCCCACCGCGATGGCGCCGGGGGTGGCCACATGCCGCAACTGCAGCCATTGACCGGCGGTGACGGGCCCCGCGGACGTGTCGGCCACGGGGCCGCTGTTCTGGCCCCACCAGTTGTTGTTGGCCGCCATGGTGCTGGCGGCGCCGCCGCGTAGGCTCAGGCCGCCCGCTGGAACATTGGCGGTGTTGCCCACCAGACGAGAGAAGGCCACGGTGATATTGTGTGCGGCCCCGTCGGCGGCCCCAATGGCGCCACCGCCTCCCACCGCCCCTGCATTAGTCACGGCGTTGGCCCTGAAGGCGCTGGTGGTAATCGATAGCGTGCCCGACTGGTTGTACACGCCGCCGCCGCGCGCGTTCAGCCCCTTGGCCTGATTGCCCTCGAAGCTGCTGGCAAGGACGTCATAGACGCCGCCGGGGCCGGTGGTGGTCAGGCCGCCGCCGCTACCATCGGTCGACACATTGTTTCTGAAGGTGGCGCGCGTGAGGGTGAGCTTGCCGGCGCCGGGGTTAGCCGCGAAGTACAACCCGCCACCGCCGCCCTTGGCCTGGTTGGCCAGCGTCACATCCGCCTGGTTAGCGCCCGGCGGGTTGGCCCCGCCGAAGACGCAATCGGTGCATACAAGGTTGCCGCCCGCATGCCCCAGGCCGCCACCGACAGGGCTTCCGTTACCCGATGCCTGATTGTTGGCGAACACCACATCCGTCAGCGTAGCGGTACCGCCGCTGGAGCCCGAACGCATACCGCCGCCGCCCGCACCGAAGGTCTCGCGACCGCCGGTGATAGTCACGCCGGACATGGCAAAGACAAAGCCCGCCGCATTGCCGGGGTTCACACACAACACCCGGTCGTTCAGGGTAGTCTGACGAATCAGCGTCACCCCTGCACCCGCCCCAGCAATCGCAGTGTTCGATGCCGTGACATCCAGATCACCCTTG
>CAXNDA010000135.1:0-5154 GCA_964200875.1 Chloroflexota bacterium
GGGTGGAACCGGCAGCCCTTGGGCGGGTTCAGTGGGCTCGGCACCTCGCCGCGGAGGATGATTTCCTCGCGCTTGACGTCTGGGTGGGCCGGCAACGCAGCCGAGAACAGCGCCTTGGTGTAGGGGTGCAGCGGATGCTCGAAGAACTCCTCGGTGGCCGCCGTCTCGACCATTTGGCCCAGGTACATCACCGCCACGTGGTGGGCCAGGTAGCGCACCGTGGCCAGGTTATGGGCCACCAACATGTAACTGACCCCGAACTGCGACTGCAGGTCCTTGAGCAGGTTCATGATCTGCGCCTGGACGGACACGTCGAGGGCCGACACCGGCTCGTCCAAGATGATCACACGCGGCTGGTTGATGAGCGCCGAAGCCACGGCGATGCGCTGGCGCTGGCCGCCGCTGAACTCGTGAGGGTACAGGTTGCGGTGTGATGGGTGCAGGCCAACCGCGGTAAGCAGCGCCTCCACCTTCTCTATGGCCTCGGCCTTGGTCACCTTCTGGTTCACGATCAGCGGTTCGGCGATGATCTCGCCGGCATGCATGCGTGGGTTCAGCGAGCTCCAGGGGTCCTGGAACACGGCTTGCACGCTCATGCGGTACTGCTTAAGGTCCGCACCGCTGATGGCGTGCACGTCCTTGCCATCGATGAACACGTGGCCGCTGGTGGGCTTCTCCAGCCGGAGAATAACCTTCGATGTGGTGGTCTTGCCGCAGCCCGACTCTCCCACAATGGCGAAGGTTTCGCCAGGCATGATGTTGAAGCTGATATCGTCCACTGCCTGAACGTGGCCGATCGTCTTCTGCAGGATGAGGCCCTTCGTGACCGGGAAGTACTTCTTGAGGTGCTCGATTCTTACGAGAGGCTCGGTTGCCATTTACCTTCCAATCTCCAGCATGCTGCAGTATGGCCGTCGGGGCCGTTATAGTCCGGTGGGTATTCGGTGCGGCAGCGGTCATCCACCAGGGGACAACGGGCAGCGAACCGGCAACCAGGTTTCAGGTTGTACAGGGTAGGCGGAGACCCCTCGATGGAGTAGAGCTTCTCGACGTGCTCTTCCATTTTGGGCACCGACGCCATGAGCGCCTGGGTGTAAGGATGCGCCGGGTTGTTGAAAAGCTGGCGGGTGGTGCCCTGCTCCACAATCTTGCCGGCGTACATCACCACCGCTCGGTCGCACATCTTCGCCACCACGCCGAAGTCGTGGGTGATGAAGATAATCGAGACACCGGTCTCTTCTTGAATGCGACGCAGCAGGCGCAGGTACTGGGCCTGAATCGTCACATCCAATGCGGTCGTCGGCTCGTCGGCAATCAACACTTTGGGGCGGCTGGCGATGGCCATAGCGCCCACCACACGCTGCTTCATGCCGCCCGACATCTGATGCGGGTAGTCGTGCATGCGGCGTTCGGGCGCCGCTACTTGCACCATCCGGAGCGCATCCACGGCCCGGTCGATCACCTGCGGCTTGTTCAGTTTTTCCTTGAGGTGCGTGGTCACCGCTTCCATAAGCTGGTTACCCACCGTGAACACCGGGTTCAGCGAAGCATGCGGATCCTGCAAGATCATCGAGATCTTGTTCCCCCGGAAGGTCCGCATCTCCTCTTCGTTGAGCTGGAGGATATCGGTGCCATCCAGGATGATCTCCCCGGCAATAATCCTGCCTGCTGGGCGCGGAGGGAGGCGCATCAGGGACACGGCGGTCATGCTCTTGCCGCAGCCCGACTCTCCCACAATGCCCAGGCTCTCTCCCTCGTTCAGGTAGAACGAGATGTCGTCGACAGCTTGAGTAGTACCCCACCGCGTGTAGAGGTAAGTCTTGAGGTTCTTCACCTCCAGGACGCGGCGGTCACTCTTCTGCTTCGGTTGTTCGGCTTGCGGCGCTTGCGCGTTGGTCATCTACCTACACCTGTCGGAGCTTGGGATCGAGCTGGTCACGCAGCCAGTCGCCCATGAGATTTGCGGAGAGCACTACCAACATGATGGCCATACCGGGGAACATAGCGATCCACCAAGCGGCGATGATGTGGTCACGGCCATCGGCAACCATCACGCCCCAGCTGGGGTTCGGGCGAGGAATGCCGGCGCCCAGGAAGCTGAGTGTGGACTCCAGCAAGATAACCGAGCCCATCTCCAGCGTGGCGAGCACGATGATGGTGTTCACGACGTTGGGCAGAATGTGCCGGAACATGATGCGGGTATGTGACGCCCCGGCAACCCGAGCGCGAGCCACAAAATCGAGCGACTTGATGGTGAGTGATTCGCCACGCACCTGGCGGGTGTAGCCCACCCACAGCAACGAGGCCACCACGCCGATGACGGTGAAGAAGCTGGGGCCGAACACGGCCACCACCACCAAGGCCAGCAGAATCAGCGGCATCGAGAGGAAGGTGTCGACCACACGCATGATGATGGAATCGACCCACCCGCCGAAGTAGGCGGCGCAGAGGCCGAGCGTGGTGCCGATGGTCCCGCCGATGACGATACCGGCGATCGAAATCATCAGCGAAATGCGGGCGCCGTAGATGATGCGGGTCAGGATATCTCGGCCCTGCTTATCGGTGCCAAGCCAATTTGCAGTACTGCCGCCCTCCATCCAGAAGGGAGGGGAGAGGCGAGTGCTGAGCTGACCTTCCAGCGGATCGTACGGTGCAATGACGTCGGCGAAGATCGCCGGCAACACCAGAACGAACAGCAGGATGAACAGCGGGAAGACCGGATATCGACGGAAAATACGCCAGACGCCAGCGGGGCTAAACGTACTGGGGCGTTTTACCGGAATCGCAATGCCAGTTCCAACGGCCATGGGATGTGCTCCTTCTTTACCTAGACTGCGCTAACTAGCCGAGACGGACACGGGGGTCAACATAGGCGTACGCCAAGTCGACCAGCAGGTTCATGAAGATGAAAATGGCCGACACAATCATGACCACTGCTTGCACAACCTGGTAGTCCCGGGCGTTCACCGCTTCGAGCGCCAGCAAGCCGACGCCAGGCCATGCGAACACCGTTTCGATGGCCACCGACCCGGTCAGCAAACGGGCTACCAGAATGCCGAAGAAGGTGATGGGCGGGATAGCCGCATTCTTCAGTGCGTGCTTCCAGATAATCTTCCACTCGGGAACGCCCTTCAACCGGGCCAGCTTGACGTACTCAGAGTCGAGCGCCGTGAGCATGGACGAGCGGATGAGGCGCATGAACGCCGCCACCGGGAACCAGCCCAAAGCGACGCCCGGCAGGATCATGTGTTGCCACTCGCCACGGCCCGATGTGGGCAAGAGGCGTAACTGTACCGCGAAAATCCAAATCAGCATAATGCCGATCCAAAAGGAGGGTGAAGACTGCCCGAGGAGCGCGACGGTTTTCCCCAAGTAGTCCATCCAGCTCCCCTTCTTATAGGCGGAGAGCACCCCGATGGGGACAGCGAGGAGAACCGCAACCACCATAGCGAGAGATGCTAGCTGGAGCGTGGCGGGGAACCGCTGCAACACCAGGTCCATGGCCTTCTGGCCCTGCCACTTGATGGAGTTGCCGAAGTCGCCTCGGGCGGCGTTGGTCACGAACACGATGTACTGTTCGTGCCACGGCTTGTCGAGACCCCAGAGCTTCGAGATCTGCTCGATAACTTCCGGGCCGGACTCCTCTGGCACGAGCACGTCCAGGGGGTTCCCGCTCATGCGGGCTAACGTGAACACGATGATGCTCACTCCGATGAGCGTGATCAGGCTCTGACCGAACCTGATCAGAAGATAGCGCTGCATTCGCTCCTCCTACTGTGGGTATGTTGGCACAGCATAGCCGCGTGCCTTGGCATGTGCAAGCCGATTCCCTAAAAAGGTAGGTACAGAATCCATTACTACAAAGGTTGAAGTAACTGCAATAGGCCTAGTAGCTCCGTGAACCGAGCGTCAGTTACCCGCGGCATCCCCGATTTCTTGGATCAACTGGTGCACGCGCTCGGTGATCCAGCTACGATCGTGCCGCAGGAACACGTTGGTGCGGTTACGCGTCGGGTCGCCGCCGTGCCAGTACTCGTACAGCTCCTGGCGGTTCGAGAAGGTGCTCAGTGTGAGGTCGGCGCCCATGCGATAGAGCCGGGACTTGTACTCCACGTCGACGCCGGCGCCGCGCATGTAGCGGTCGAGGTAGGGCCGGAGTTCGGCCGAGTGCAGGTCCTTGTCGCTGGGTTGCATCAGCAGGCCCGAGCCGCCGACCTCGCGCAGGATCTGCGCCACACGCTGCGAGGTCATGGCCGTCCAGTTCTGCAGCGCGCCGCCGGCCGGTGCGAAGGGCGAGTAGGGGTCGCCGGTACGCGCCGACTCGATGCGCCCCTCGGCGTCGGCCTGCTGCGCCGAGAGCGAAAGCCGCTGGATCTCGGCGTACATGGCCAGCTCCCCGAGCTTCTCGCGCACCTCGGGGAAGCCATCGACGCCAATCGCGTCGGCGATCAGCAGGGTGGTGCCCACGTAGGTCAGCAGGCGGTTGTAGTAGCGGATCATGGTGCTGTTGACGCCGCGGCCGAAACCGGCGGCGCCCATCAGGCGCACCGCGGCCTCCCGGTCGTACAGCATGAAGATGCGCTCCCACGGCACCAGCACATCGTCGAAGAACACCATCGCGTCCTGCTCGTCATAGCGGGAGGAGAAGGGGTAGGCGTGGCCGGTGGCGGGCACCGAGAGCGGCTCTCGGCAGATGATCTTGAGCCCGGGGGTGTTCATGGGAATGCCGAACCACTGCACAAACTCATCTTTGGCCCGGCGGGAGAAGGTGGCCGACAAGTAGACCAGAATCTCGTTGGAGATGGGCGCCAGCGTCGCGAGCTGTTTGGCGCCCCGCAACACCACGCCCTCCGACTTCTCCTCCACCACCCGCAGCGCCATGTCCGGCTCGTCGAGGGGATTGTGGAAGACGTCGGCCCGGTTGATCTGTGGGTCGCCAATGGCATGGGTCAGCGAGACGTCGTGCTCCATGCAGAAGCGGTGGTAGTTCACCACGTTCTCGCCGAACATCGGGCGCACCGCGGCGAGCTGGTCCTTGATGTTCACCCAGCCGTTCAGCACACCGGCCATAAAGTCGGGCGTGCGGCCCAATTGGCCCCAGCTCTGCTCCATCCACACCCAGGTGTTATCGGCCTTCTCCCGCATCTCGGCGGC
>CAXNDA010000136.1:0-5138 GCA_964200875.1 Chloroflexota bacterium
CCTCCAAGGGAGGGGAATCTCACTGGGATGTCTTCGCCTCCACCTTGGCGCGCAGGCGCTTGGTGAACTCGTCCAGCATCACGGCGGCGGTTGCCCGCAGCACCATGTCGCCCAGCAGCGCCAACCTGCCCTTTATGTCGACTGTTGCCGTATGGGTCAGCTCGGTCTCGCGTTCGCCAAGCGGGGACAGCGACAGCACCACGGTCTGCGTCAGCGTGCTCTTGGTCACCGAGTCGGTCCCCTCCACCCGCACCGTCAGCTGGCGCAGCGGCTGGCGGTCGGTGATGTGCGCCCGCAGCGTGAACTTCCCCGAGATGGGCCCCACGCTGGCCCGAATCACGCCGTCGAAGGTGTCGGCGTCGATCTGCTGCACCTCTTCGACACCGCTCAAGCAGTCGGCCAGCTCGTTCACGTCGAGCAGCGTGTCCCACACGGTCTGGATGCCGGCCCCTAAATGCGCCCTGCCCTCAAAGTTCACCCGTCCTCCAAGTCAGCGTGATGTCGGCACCCAGCGGCGCAGGCACAGGGTAGCATAGCGGTTTCTCGGCCAGCACGGCACCCCGCAGAGGCCAATAGCGTACGGGTTAACGGTAGAGAAGTGCTTTATTCTTCAGCCCTAATCGCTCCCGTGATGCTAATCACAATGTTGACAGCAGATTTGGATGTGCGTACACCTGTGGTATCGAAGGAAGCCAAGGCATTCTATAGAGAAATTCTTGAGGAGGAGAGCAATGACCTACGTCATCACGGAGAATTGCGTTGGGGTGAAAGACGCTTCCTGTGTGGTGGTCTGTCCCGTCGAGTGCATTATCTCGACCGCCGGCGACCCGTTCATGGTGATCGATCCGAATGAATGCATCGACTGCGGCGCGTGCATCCCGGAGTGTCCGGTCAACGCGATCTACACCGAGGACACCGTCCCGGACAATCAAGCCGCGTGGACGGTTCTCAACGCCGATTACATGGCCCTTGCGAAGGAAGCGTTCCTTGAGAAGCACGGGGTGGTGATTACGGCCGCGAAAGCGAAGAACCGGACATCAGCACACGCGGACAGCACGCTCTACGCCTAAAGCAGCAGAGCCATCTTCACGGAGCCGAAGCTCGACACAGGCAGGACAACAGGAGGGCATTATGTACATCACACGGTTCACCTTCTTCCCCGACTTAGGGCGTACTCACGAGCTTCGTACCCACCTGGAGCATTGGGTCAAGGGGAGCCCGGCCCGCGGTGTCTTAGCCAGCCTGAGCACACGCATTTTCGCAGACACCGCATGCTTCACCCTCAGCATGAAGCACGAGAACCTCGCGGTGTACGAGCGGTACGTGCAGGGCAGGAACGCGAACCCCGAGTTTCAGCTCTTCACCACGCGTCTTATGACCCTCATCACGCGGTCCAACACGTCGGAGCTGTACCAGGAGGTGGTGGCGTACCCCGGCGATGTGTCGCTCCCACGATACCTGCAGCGCGTCGTGCATCATCCGGCGCTAGGCATGGAGGCGGAGCTGCAGCGGCTGCTGAGTGAATGGGCGCAGGCAGGCATCCATACCGAGGGTGTCGGGGTGGGCGTGACGGCACGGCTGATGAGCGGTGACGGAAACACCATCGTGCACGAGATAGGTTTCCCCAGCCTGACCGCCATGGATCAGCGCAGCGAATCCCGCGCCGCCGACCCTGCGTTCGCAGCGTTCAACAAGAAGCGGATACCGCTGGTCAGCCGCCCTTGGTACACCGAGCTCGAGGAGGTGCTGATTCCTTACCAAGGACATTGAGGTGGCCGAAGTGGTGGCGGCTGAGTCGTGCGAAGTCCTGGACACACTGATGGAGGCTAAGAATGAATGTTGACCTGCAGCGGACCTACTTGACACAGGAAACTGAGCTAACCGCGCTGCTGCGCATGATGGAGGCGGACGCCAGCTACCGGCCCGGTGGCTACGAACCAGGCGAGGCAGGCTTAACTGCCGCGCGTGTAGCGCTGGCCGATATGCGTGAACTCCTGAAGGGCCTCCATTCGGAGGGCGACGACTAATAGTGGAATCCTAGCAATCTGGGAGGTGGGTGATGGCTACACGGTCCGAAGTACGACAGGTGTTGACCCACGTGCTCGATGGCGCTGTTGCGGCGAATGTCGTGGACCTGGGACTCCTCTACAACATCGACATCATCGGTGACACGGTACATGTGCAACTGGGGGCGACGGCACCCGATGCTATGACTGATGCGGAGGTCACTGCGGAGGCACGCCGGCTGATCCTCCAACGCACCAACGCGCTTCATGTGCGCGTTGATATGGTCCATAACCGGCATTGGACCCCGGCCATGATGAACGACGAGGCCCGGAAGTCACTCAACATACGTGCCGATGAGGGCTGAGGCCGTCCGGCATCGTGTCAACAGAGACTGGCGCAAAGCCAGACCAGTGCGGCACACAGAGGTTGTACAAGAAGAAAGGCAGCGAGGTCATGGCGAGAACGGTCATCACCATTGCGCGTCAGCTTGGGAGCGGGGGCGACTTTATAGGAGGCAGCGTCGCCCGAGTCTTGGGCATTCCCTTCCTGGATCATCAGATTGTGGAGGCTGCAGCAGCACAAGCGGGGACCTCCGCCAATGTGGTGCTGGATGCCGAGCATGTGCCCGGCGTGGTGGACCGCATGCTGGAATACTTCGTCCAGGCCGGCGGCGGGACCGACCGTGACGTTGTGCTGGGCAGCGAGTGGTACGCACTGGAGTACCCCTTCTCCTCGGGTCTCACCAGACACGACTACCGCCGGCTGATTGAGGCGGTGCTCAAGCGTACCGCGGCCGAGCGGGACGCGGTCATCGTGGGTCATGGCGGCAGCGTGGTCCTGCGAGACATGCCTCACGTGCTGAAGGTGCTGGTGTGGGCCCCGCTGGACGTGCGGGTTGAACGCCTGCAGGCCGCCGATGACCTACCTGAAGCAGAGGCGCGGCGCCAGATCCTGGAAGATGACCGGCAACGAAGTGACTACTTCCACACGTACTACCGGGTGAACTGGCTGGACGCCACCCAGTACGACCTCTGCTTCAATACCGGGCAGATCGAGCCGCCGGCTGCCGTGGTGGAGATGATCTTGACCGCGCATGCACGGTTGTCCGCACCCGCCATGGTCGGGCGGCACACACCGGTACGGGAACCGGACGTACGGAAAGCCTATGGGTCGGTGCACGCGCGATAACGCCCGCAGCCGCACCGCGCGGGCGTTGCGTAAGCAAACATCGGATATGAAGAGGGAGGCGGGCGATGGCCGGAACCATTATCACCATAGCGCGACAGATGGGGAGCGGCGGGGACGCCATCGGGGCGGAGTTGGCACGGGCGCTGAGCATTCCGCTGCTGGACCACCAGATCCTGGAGGCTGCTGCCGCGGTAGCGGGCGCCTCCCCCGACGACGTGAGGGAGGGCGAACGGGTACCGGGAAGAATGACCCAAATGCTGGAGTACATCGCCCGCAGCGGCGGGTATGCCGGCGAGAGCGCGCTTGTAGAAATGGAACGTGAGGCGTGGAATACCGGGGAGAAGCCCTTCCGGCAGGCGCTTACCCGTGCGGACTACCGCGGGCTCATTGAACGGGTGCTGCGTCAGACAGCGCAGGAGAGCGACGCAGTGATTATTGGCCACGGCGGGGCGATAGTGCTGGCGGGGAACCCCAACGTGTTCAAGGTCTTGGTGTGTTCGCCATTGGAACTGCGGATCGGACGACTGCAGGCGAGCGAGGGGCTGACCTACGGCGCAGCGCGCGACCGTATCCGAACCGACGACAGGGAACGCGCGGAGTACTTCCGCACCTACTACAAGCTGAATTGGCTGGAAGCCGGCCACTATGACCTTACCGTGAACACGGGTCATATCAACCCTGCTTCCGCCGTTGGGGTGGTGTTGTCGGTGCATGCCCGATTCGCCCCGTCCGGACAGGCACGCCTGACTGTCGCCACGCCATAACGCACACCTGACAAGACCGCTAACTGAAGGAGCATCACATGGACAGGCTCGTTGATCACGATACCTCGGGAGATCAAGCAGCCCTGGGATTCTCAGGCGTCCAGGTACTCCATATGCTCGAACGAGCCGACATCCTGCGGGGGCTACGGCCCCGGCACCTCGAGTTGTTTCTGGAGAGTGGCAGTGCCACCGAGATCCAGCCTGACACGATTCTTGCGGTGAAAGATGGTCACGTCGATTATATCTACATCATCCTGGAGGGCACGGTGCAGCTCTCTACCCCCACAGTGCATGGCTACTTGGAGCTACGCAACGCCGGACCGGGAGAGACCATCCCTTTGAGTGCGCTGCTTGGTGACGGAGCGCTCTTGACGACAGCTCTTGCGGTTGGCAGCGTGCTGGCGTTTCAACTGCCGGTACGCCAGGTGCAGAGGATCTGCGAAGACTACCCCGATGCAGGTAGGGCAGTATATGCGCAGATAGCAGAGATTTTCGCCGGCAGGTATCGTAAGACCGTCGACCGGTTGGCGGCCGGCGGCCAGGGTACGGTGATCGCGGCGCTGGAGTCGCTGCTGACCTCCTGATGTAACTACAAGGGTCCACGCACCTCCCACCGGCCGCTCTGCCACTCCAGCAAACTCCGCTTTTTGTCATGGCCATCGGCTTCTAGGGCGCGCGTCAGCAGGGCAACGTGCTTCTTTGTGAGGTCTTGCGGGCCGTGCCCAGGGATGGTGATCTTTACCCGGCCGTTCGTGAACTGCCGGTGCCCGCTCTGTGTGCCGGCAACTTCGGCGAAGCCATGCGCCAACAGCCACTTCACTACCGTCCGTCTATCAACCTGATGAGACACTGCGCACCCCCTGCGAGGTACCTGCTTGGCCGCTGAAAGCCCGGCCCCGCGAACAAAGAAGCCACTGACACTTCAAGGAAAACGCCTCACTGTATGCAGTGAGGCGTTTGTCTGACCGTTGCTTTGGATGAACCCTACAGCTCCAGCATCGGGCGAATGTGGATTTAAGCTGTGTGGCGGCTTAGTGCGCTCGGCAAGGGGTCGCTGCCAAAGCTTGGCCCGCCCCGGCTATGCGGGGCTTCATGCATCCACCTGCCACCTGCAATTCAAGATCCAGATCGACCGGGTCATCCTGCTCATCAGGCCCCTCCGTCGAACGTTACTCGACT
>CAXNDA010000137.1:0-5136 GCA_964200875.1 Chloroflexota bacterium
CCTTTTGTACACGGGTACAGCTGACAGGCCGTAGCGCGGCAGCAATCCGGTCCTCCCTCCCCGCCGCGGGAGGGAGCTAGAGGGAGGGGGATCACCTTATGACCACACCCCAAGCACGGGCACTGCGCCGACGCATCACGGACGCTGAGTTAGTGCTGACGTGTTCGAGCACCTCCCAAATGTCATTGAAGGTGAATCCCCCTCACCCTAACCCTCTCCCGCCGGGGGAGAGGGGATCGCTGCGACGCGTCGCCCAGGATGACCTTTTGTACACGGGTACAGCTGACAGGCCGTAGCGCGGCAGCAATCCGGTCCTCCCTCCCCGCCGCGGGAGGGAGCTAGAGGGAGGGGGATCACCTTATGACCACCGCGCGGACTTAGGGAACCACCCACACCCGCTGATTGACGCTCCGCACTCTCCGGCCTACGCTACGCTCACACGACCGCAGCGACATCGTATCGGAGCCCGTCCCAATGCCCAATCCACCACTCCGCATCGGCATCGTCGGCGCCTCGGTCAACCGCGGCTGGGGCTGGCGCAGCCACATCCCGGCTATTCTCGGCCTGCCGGATTGCGAGCTGGCCGCCATCTGCACCGCTCATCAGGAGACGGCCGACGAAGCGGCCAAGGCCACCGGCGCCAAGCACGCCTTCGCCGATTACCGCCAGTTGGTGGAGCACCCCGACGTGGAGGCGGTGACCATCGCCGTACGGGTGCCCTGGCACCGGGAGATCGCGCTCGCGGCCATCGCCGCAGGCAAGCACGTGTACTGCGAATGGCCGCTGGGGGTGAATCCCGGCGAGGTGGCTGAGATGACGGCGGCGGCCAAGGCGGCTGGCGTGTGCGCGATGCCCGGCATGCAGGGGCGAGTGGCGCCCTGGGTGCTGTACTTCCGCCACCTGATTGAGCAGGGGTACGTGGGCCGGCTGCTGACGGTGAATGCGCGCCTCACTATGGCCCACCCATACCAGCGGGCAGGCATCGCCTGGGCTGCCAAGCGGGCGGGCGGAAACCACATCCTTACCATCCAGACCGCCCACATGCTCGATATCGTGTCGTTCGCTTGCGGCGGCCTGCGCACCGTCAGCTCGGTCGATAGCACCATGGTCCCCCAGTGGACGCTGCCCTCAGGCGAGACCATCGAAGTGGATGCGCCGGACCAGGCGTCGATTCGCGGCACGCTGGGCAATGGCGCATCGGTCAGCGCGCACTTCGCTTACGTGCCGCACCACGGCGCCGGTTGGCGGCTGGAGGCGTACGGCGATCAGGGTACGCTGGTGGCTACCTCGCCGGGGCCGGCCATGGTCATGCCCAACCGCATCCAGGGCGGCGCCGCCGGCGACAAGGCGCTGCAAGACCTGCCGGTGCCGGAAGCCTTTAGCACGGTGCCTGCCGCAGTGCCGAACGACTCCTCGGCCTACCACGTGGCGCACATGTACCAGCGGCTGGCGGCAGCGGTGCGGGATGGCGTGCCGCTCGAGCCCAGCTTCGCGTCGGCCATGCAGCTTTACGACCTAGTGGATACGCTCGAGCGTTCGTCCCAACAGGGCGGCGCCCTCCAGACGATTGGGAGTTAAGGCAACCCTCCATGTCCTTTGAGACACGACACCTGCCTCAGCACGCCGACGTGACGGCGCCCGACGGTAGCGACGTACGGATCCTGCTCATCACCGGCGGCGGCAGCATGGCGCACTTCACGCTCCACGGCGGCCGCACGTCCATAGCTGTAGCGCACCGGACCGTGGAGGAGATCTGGTACTTCCTTACCGGTCAGGGCGAGATGTGGCGCAGACTGGACGCCGCAGAGGAGGTGACGCCAGTCACGCCGGGCACAGCCGTCACCATCCCCGTCGGCACACACTTCCAGTTTCGGGCCATCGGCGACGACGAGTCTCTCACCGCCGTGGCCATCACCATACCGCCGTGGCCCAACGTCGACGAAGCATACCCGGTGGAGGGAAAATGGCCCGCATCACTCTAGGCCTTCCCCTGCTGGCCGCCGCCGCAATCGCAGGATTGCTTACCGCGGCCGCGCCCGCCCACCAACCTGTAGCGCACTTAGAGGTGAAGGCCGACGCGCGATTAGAACCCTCTCCCCCTGGGAGAGGGCAGGGTGAGGGCTCCGCCGCTGACCTCACGGATAACGCCCGACAAGTCGCCTCCGAGACCAAACAAGCAGCCACGGTCCCCGTCTCCGACGAAGAGGTGCTGCGCGGCGACCCCGAGCGCCCCTGGGTGTCGCTGGTAATCAACGTCGGCGCAGGCTCCGAACCCGCCTTGAGTATGCTCGACACCCTGCGGGACAAGCGCTACAGCCCCACCTTCTTCGTGATGGGGTGGTGGGCCGAGCGCCGGCCCGACGTACTGGCCGCCATCGCCGCCGCCGGCCACGAGATCGCCAGCCACGGGCACTCGGTCTTTGACCTGACCCAGGTTTCGGACGAAGCGGTGGTGGCCGACCTGGAGGGCGCGGAGCAGGTGATCGCCGCCGTCACCGGCCGCACCACCCGGCCGCTGTGGAGCCCCTCAGCCGGCTATCGCGACGCCAGAGTGCGCCGCGTCGCAGCCGACCTCGGCTACCGCCCCATCATCTGGACCCTCGACTCCGGCGACTGGACCCGCACGGCCACCGCCGACAGCGTGTACGCGCGGGTGATGACCCGCACGGGCAACGGCTATATCGTGGTGCTGCACTTCGACAGCCCGACCACGGTGCACTCCACCGCCGTCGCCCTGCCCCGCATCATCGACGAGCTGCGGGCCGCCGGGTACCGGCTAGTGAACATCACCGAGTTGGTGACCGGCGAGCTGACGGTTAACGGCGGGTAAAGCAGGCACAGGTAATACTCATGGAACTCATGGACTGGCGGTTGGTCGGTGACCTTATCCATCCCTTCCTCAATAAATTGGAGCCTAAGGACTGGATGACAGGGGTCGGGCAGGTCCTGACGGTTGCCACGATCCTTTTTGGGGTGAAGCAGTACCGCAAGAATCAAGAATGGAAGCGGGCTGAGTTCGCCGCAGCACAGGCCAAGGAGCTTGACGAAGAACCGACGGTCAAGGACGTGTACACGATGCTCGACTACAACCGTTACGGAGTCGAATTGTTCCCGGACGCCGATGAAATCGAACACCGATTCGTCGAGGTCACGGACGATCTGTTGGCACGTGCGCTCGTACCTCACCCGAACCGCGTGAGCTCTACCATTCTCGTGCCCGGTCCGATTGAAGGGGAGATGATCGAGCGGCAGATGGCCACCTTCACCCCCGAAGAAGGAGCTATCCGTAAGGCCTTCGATGTCTACCTGGATGGACTCGAGCGTTTCGAGCACTACATCGCTAGCGGATTGCTTTCGCCCCGTGAGGTAAAGCCTTACCTGAGCTATTACCTAAGCATCTTGGCCGACCAAGGCCCGGGCGAAGGCCGAAAGCCGCTCAGCGTGCGGCTTGCTCTCAGAGACTACATCACTTTTTACTACCCCGATGTGCTGAAGCTCTTCGCCCGATTCGGCTGGCCCTTGCCACCGGCGGGATAGCAGTACAATACCCATCACAGTGAACAGTGGAGGTCGGCACATGGCGTGGAACGGGTGGAAAGTCATCGACATGGACTCGCACATCGTCGAACGGCCGGCCGAGATGTATGAACCTCACATCGACAGCGACTATGCCGAGAAATTCGGGCGGCTCAAGAAAGCGCTGGAAGAGAACGTGCGCAAGGGCCTGCCGCCCTCCATCGCATCGAGCCGCACCGCCGTGGTGGCGCCGGTCATCTCCGACGACACGCTGGGCGAACCGGACTCCTTCGGCCACGTACCGCGGGAGTTCATCCTGAATCCCAACGGCGGTGGCCGCAAGAACTTCGGCCGGCCCGACCGCCCTGACCTGCCGCGCATTCGCCCTGAGGTGAACACCGACCCCAAGGCCCGGCTGGAGGACATGGACGCCTCGCACATCGACATCGACGTCATCTACCCCACCCACGTCTCCAGCTACTGCGCGCTGAACGACGTCGGCTTCGAGAGCGCGCTGTACCGCGCCTACCACCGCTGGATCAGCGACTACTGCGCGCAGGCGCCCGCCCGCCTCAAGTGGACTGTCGTGCCCAACATGCGCGATACGCAGGCCGCCGTGAAAGAGGTGCAGTACTGGGCAGCCAAAGACCCGAACCTCGTTGGCATTTACATGCCGCCCAACGGCCCCCACAACATGCTGCTGGATGACCTGAACCTGCATCCGCTGTACGCCGCGGCGCAGGAGCTGGACTTGCCGCTATTGATCCACGGCGGCACCGCCCGACCGCCGTTCCAGCCCGGCACCTTTGACTTGCGCGGCGCGTGGTTCCTGCAACACTCGCTCAGCAACCCCTGGGCCGGCATGGCGGCGATGGGCGCGCTCATCGGTGGCGGCATCTTCGAGCGCTTTCCCAAACTGCGGGCCGGCGTGCTGGAAACCGCGGCCGGCTGGCTGCCCGCGATCCTCGACCGCTACGACGCCCACTACGCGCTCTCGCCGGGCCACACGCCGGTGCTGAAGCATGTGCCCAGCGAGGTGGTGAAGCACGGCGGCTGCTACTTCCACGGCGTCGACACCTGGGAGAAGTCGATTGAGTACGTGGTGCAGCAGGTGGGCGAGGACGTGCTGTTGTTCGCCACCGACTGGCCCCACGGCGACACCGCCTGGCCCGAGGCCGTGCAGCAGGTAGTGGAGTGGCCGAATCTGACCGACAGCGCTAAGCAGAAGATTCTGGGCGGCAACGCCATGCGGCTCTGCCCGCGACTCGGAGGCTAGTGATAGCCTCCAGCTAGGGATTCAGGAGGCCGGTATCGACGTAATCGGGCATCTTGCGCCGCCCCCTGGCGCATCATCCCATCTGCATGAAGTCGGCCACCAATGCTTCGTAGGCATCCGCGAGCTGGACCACAGGCTCCCGCTCCACGGAGAGCCCTAGAGCCTCAGCTACTGGCCCGATCAGGCTAGCGCCGGCAGCAGATTGTACCCGGAGGCGTCGTGGCATCAGCGGCGCAGCAGTCAGCATGCGGGCGACCACAAGCCGGCGCTCATCAAGGGTTGCCCAAGGTGTCATCAGCTCGATGCCAGCAATCAGCCCGGTGGTGGCAACCGCCAAAATAGCC
>CAXNDA010000138.1:0-5104 GCA_964200875.1 Chloroflexota bacterium
CCCCCCCCCCCCAAGACGCGTCTCCCCGAAGGCGATCAAACCAAATGCGCCGGGTCCAACATCGCATCCGTCCCTTCCCCCCGGAAATGGTCCCCGTTTTGAAGTAACCGCCGCCTTGTGCTATCGTGCGCGCATCGGGAGTGCGGCCCGCCGCGGCGCTCGCCTCCCCATCACACGGAGGTTGAAACACACCATGCTGCGACCTGAAGACAACGAGCTGCTGTGCCGGGTCGGCCCTGGTACCCCCATGGGCAACCTGATGCGCCAGTACTGGATTCCCGCCGTGCGGTCGGACGAGCTGCCGGAGCCCGACTGCGCCCCGGTGCGTATCAAACTGCTGGGCGAGGAGCTGATCGCCTGGCGCAACACCGACAGCTCCGTGGGTCTGATGCAGAGCGCCTGCCCCCACCGCGGCGCGTCGATGTTCTTTGGCCGCAACGAAGAGAACGGTCTTCGCTGCGTCTATCACGGCTGGAAGTTCGACACCACCGGCGCCTGCGTCGACATGCCGAATGAGCCCGCCGAGAGCAATTTCAAGCACAAGATTCAGGCTGCCGCCTACCGCACCCACGAGCGCGGCGCCATCATCTGGGCGTACATGGGCCCCCGCCAAGCCAACCCGCCCGCCCTGCCCGATCTCGAGGCGACGCTGTTCAACGCCGACCCCAAGAAGATTCAGGTGCTGTACCGGCCGTGCAACTGGATGCAAGGCTGGGAGGGCGAGATGGACACGGTGCACGCCGCCTTCTTGCACGGCGGCGCTAGCAAGTCCGAGGAGTTTCAGAAGGGCGAGTTCGGCTACTACCACTATCAGCAGCGGGCGCCCAAGTTCTCGGTGCTGGAGACCGACTGGGGGTGCTCCTATGGGGCATACCGGCCGGCCGAGGCCGACTCGAACTACTGGCGCATCGCGCACATGCTGTTCCCGTTCCATGCGATGACCCCTACCGGCGTGTTCGGCGAGGAGGGCAAGCTGAACGCCTACGTGCCGATGGACGACGACCATACGCTTGAGTGGCAGTGCACCATCAACATGGCGGGCAAGCAACGCGGTGGCGGCCGCTTCAACTACATTCCCAACACCACGGGCTGGTACGGCCGGTTCAACATCGACCAGGACGCCGAGAACGACTACAAGATCGACCGCGAAGCGCAGAAGAACTGGAAGAGCTACACCGGCATCGAGGGCATCCGCCAGCAGGATATGGCGGTGACTGAGAGCATGGGGCCCATCTACACCCGCGACCGCGAGCACCTGGGCACCACCGACGTGCTGATCATCCGCATGCGCAAGCGCCTGATCGACGCGGCCAAGGCGCTGCGCGACCACGGCATCGTCCCGCCAGGTGTCGATAGCCCCGAGCTGTACCGCATCCGCTCCGGCGAAATCGTGATTCCCCGTGACCGCGACTGGTGGGAGTACACGACCGACCTCCGCACTCGCTTCGGTTGGGCCGAGGGGGTGGAGGCACCGGCCACCGGCGGGTAGGCCGTCGCGTCAGGCGTTCGACAGAGGCGGGGAGCTTGGTCCCCCGCCTTCTGCGTGTCCACGCCAGGAGGCATCCGACGGGGCGGGGGCTGGCTGCGGGGGGACGCAGGCGATCAGGGCCGTAGCGCGGCAGTCCGATGGAAGCGGGGCCCGGCTCCAGATGCCTCCCTGCGGTCGGCAGGACAATCCTCCCCACAGTACCCGCATCACGCGGCACCGGTTACACTGACATCCCAACCTGCACCGAAGGGATCCCATGAAGATCGACGTTCACGGCCACTTTTTCCCGAAATCCTACATCCAAGACGTGCTCAAGATGTACGAAGGTGACGCCTCGCCCGTGGGCAAGGACGTACAGCGCGTCATGACCTGGGCACTGGAGGACTCCCGCATGTGGTCCGTCGAGCGCCGGCTGGAGGACATGGAGAGCTTTGGCATGGCCATGCAAATCCTCTCGCTCTCTATCCCCAACGTCTACTTCCCCGACAAGGGCGCATCGGTGTCGCTCTGTCAGGCCTCCAACGACATGTTCGGCGAGATGGTGCGGCAGCACCCCGGCAAGTTCCAGGTGTTCGCCTCGCTGCCGCTACACTTCCCCGACGAGGCCATGGCGGAGCTGGACCGCATCGGCGACCGTCCCGAGGTCAAGGGCATCATGCTGGGCGCCAACATCAACGGCCTGCCGCTGAGCCAGCCCGACTTCATGCCGGTATACGCCGAGCTGGAGCGCCGCGGCATCCCGCTGTTCATCCACCCCATGCGCCCGCCAGGGCTGGAGGCGATGACTGAGTTCAGCCTGGCTAACATCGCCGGCTACATCTTCGATAGTACGCTGGCGGCGCTGCGGCTGGTGTTCTCCGGCGTTTTCGAGCAGCATCCCAACCTGACGCTCATCATGCCCCACAACGGCGGCGTGCTCCCCATCATGCTCGGGCGCATCCAATGGGGTTACGACCACGTGCCCGCTGTGCGCGAGCACATCTCCAAGCCGCCCGAGGACTTCTTCAAGGAGTTCATCTACGACACGGTCTGCCACGACACCCGGGCGCTACGGTACGGCATATCGCTCTTCGGCGTTGACCACTACGTGTTCGGCACCGACTTCCCTTACCGAGACGACGTGGAGTTTCAGACCAAGGTGGTGGAGGCGCTCGCCCTGCCCGACGACCAGATGGAGATGATCTGGTCCGGCAACGCCAAGCGCGTGCTCAGGCTCTGACCCCCACTGTCATTGGTACGCAAATAGCCCGCCATAGTCGGATAGGGTTCGCTGCTCCGCATATTTTCATGCCCAGTGGCGGCCCAAGGGGCATAGACGATTGCAACCAACATGGAAGGCGCCGGCCCTTCGACGAGCTTGGTCCCGCTCATGCTGAGGCCCTCGAAGCACGAGCGGACTTCAAGTCCTGGCCCTGGTTCTCCGCTCGCCCTTCAAATGCCTCAGGGTTAGCGGGACAGGTACTCGCGTTTTCTTGCCCGGTGGCACCACCCTGGGGCATGTAAGATGCCCACCAGAGGGAGGAATCCCTTGCCGCCGCGCGGTGGTCAGCGCCTATCACCTAAGGGATGCCTGAGCGTCGGAGCACCTAACCCCGCGCCACCCAGATCCCGCCGTCTTCAACCTTCACTTGGTACCGCGGTGCCTGGCTCGGGTCCACCCGAAAGGCGTTCAGCGTGCTATTGGCCGGGTGAAAGAGCATGCCGTGGCCGGGGCACACAATCTCGTCGCCGTCCACATAGCCTCGGGAGAGCGCCCACCGCTCGTGCGGGCACTGGTCGCTCACGGCGTACATTCGCCCCGCGACGTTGGCCAGACACAGCACCGCGCCGGCGGCCCGGACCTGCAATAGCGCCCCCGGCGGAAGCGCAGTTGCGTCCGCCACTCTGGTGAAGCCTTCTGCCACCTCAACTCCTCATACGTTCGTTTAGGGTTGTCCCAGCCCGACCACCTGCCGCAGCAACCCCTCGGGGTCAGCCGGTGCTTCGTCGCCCACCCACACGACGTGCTGGTCAGGCCGCACCAGGATCAGGCGTGCCTCGAACCGCTTGCGTCCGTCGGCGTAGGTGTCCCGGACTACCGCAAACGGGATGCGAAGGCCTGCGGCAGCGGCTGTCAGCGCCTCAGCGGCACCGGACGGCGCGTCCAATACGATCAGCGTGAACCCGGGGCCCAACTCCTCCGGCAGATAGCGGCCGTCGGACAGCGGCTGCGGCGAGAGGTGATGGCCGGGGCGCGCCCGGAAGCTAAACTCGCCATGGGCGCTGCATACTGCGCCGGGTGGTCCGGCCACCACGGGCGAGCCCTCGTAGTGCGGCTCGTAGGTCAGGCCCCGGTTCCCGCCGGTCTCCTCGAAGTCGCTCCAGGCTTGCTCGAACTCAGCCAAGTCCTTCTCGGGGCTGTAGCGCTCCAAAAAGTCGCCCTCCTGCTCGATGCCCCGGGCGATGAAGTCTTCACCCACCTCCCAGAAGATGGGCCGGCGCTCCTCGCTGTAGGACGCCAGCAGTGCATCGCCGCCCCAGCCCTGCAGGCGCGCCGCCAACTTCCACCCCAGGTTGCGAATGTCCTCCAGCCCGTTGTTCAAGCCAAAGCCCCCGAAGGGCGGGTGACTATGGGCGGCATCGCCGGCGATGAACACCCGGGCCACCTGGTACTGCTCGGCAATGGAGACCCGCATGTCCCAGAAGCCCTTGTGCTCGAACTCGGCCTCGTACGCGAACCCCGCGCAGCGGTTGAGCAACGCCTGGTAGTCGAAGGCGTGGGGATCGGCGTCGTTGGGCACCGGCGCCAGCAGGAAGAACGACTCGCCGACCACCACCCGGCCGTGCATGAAGGGATAGCCGTGGAACTCGGGATCCAGCGCCCGGTAGGTCGAGCTCTTGGGGTAGCGCTCCAACGCAGCGTGCAGCTGCGGAGCCTTGAACACGCAGAGCGCCATCTTCTGCTCGAAGTCAGTGCCTGCCCGCTGAATGCCCACCTGGTCGCGCACCAGCGATCGAGCGCCGTCGCAGCCCACCAGGTACTCGCCCTCATACACCTCGTCCTCGTAGGGCCACACGCTGCTCTCGGCCACCACCCGAACCCCGGCGGCGTCGTGCTCCACCCGCTTGGCCGCCTGGTCGAACACCAGCTTCACCGAGGGCAGGGTGGCGGCCTTGGCCCGCAGCACCGCCTCGAGCTGGTACTGCGGCATGCGGTCGCCGTCCTCGTAGTAATGGGGACGCATGGCAGCGCGGCCGCGCGGCGCGCCTTCGGGACGCCACCAGTACTCGCTCATCAGGTTCTTGTACGCGGTGACGCCGCCGATGGGGTACCCCTTGGGCATAATGCGGGCGGCCCGCAGCTCGTTGGCGATGCCCCAGAAGTAGAAGTGCTCCAGCGTGCGGGGCGTGAGGTTCTGACCCTTGGGGATGCGGGCAAGCTCCCGGTGCCGCTCGATGACCACGCAGTTGACGCCGCGCAGGCCCAGCTCCACCGCCAGCCCCATGCCCACCGGCCCGCCGCCCACGATCACCACCTGGTGCTTCTCGGCCATGCACTCCTCCTGTCCGCCCATGCTCCGCTGCATGGTATCGCCCCACTACTTGCGACTAGGGTACAAGAAGGTCGGGCGGCGC
>CAXNDA010000139.1:0-5076 GCA_964200875.1 Chloroflexota bacterium
GGTCGCGTGGGGGAGCACCGCCCACCGCCCCCTCGGTAGCCTTGGTCATCGGGTCGAAGGTGCGGTGCAGGAACGACGCGTGCGAGGTGTCGATGCCGCCCTCCAGGCTCTGCATCCAGTTGGCGTCCTGAATCCACTTGGCCTTGATGCGATTCGGCGACGGCACCGTGCTCCAGCGGTAGACCGGGAACTCCGGCGCCTTGGCGGGGTCGCCCATGTAGGCCCACACCACGTCGGCGTGTTCGTGCACCTTGTAGGCCTTGAGCGTCACCTTGTTCTTAAAGGTGCTCTCGGCCGGCTCGTTGGGCATATCGACGCACCTGCCGGCTACGTCGAACTTCCAGCCGTGGTACAGGCAGCGGATGCCGTTCTCCTCGTTGCGGCCAATGAACAGCGGCGCCAGCCGGTGCGGGCACTTGTCCTCGGTCAGGCCGATGGCGCCGTCGCTCGCGCGGAACGCCATCAGGTCCTCCCCCAGCACCCGGATCGACACGGGAGCCTCATCGCGCTCCAGCTCGTGGGCGTGCATGATGGGCAACCAATAGCGGCGGAACAGCGCGCCCATCGGCGAGCCCGGTCCCACCCGGCACAATAGCTCGTTGTCTTCTCGTGACAGCATGGCGTCCTTCTCCTAGGCGGGGGTTAGTCGTACCACTGGCCGGTAATAGTGACCTCCGCCGGGTAGGCGTCGTCGCTAATGGTGGTACGGAACGGCGGGAACAACACGTCGATGATGATCCGCGGCGTGATCTCCTTGCGCTTGAACTCTTCGATCTGCGCCCGCAACTCGCGGTTCTCCTGCGCCATCTCGGCCAGGAACGCCGCGATCTGCGCGTTTCCGGTGATGGCGGTCAGCTCCGCCAAGGTGGCGGCCGGTTTCTGCGGTGTGACTACCGGCGACCCGGAGTGAATCTCGCCCGGCGGGTGCCAGGTGACGATGGGGCGCATGGCGTCGTTATAGGCTATCGACAGTTCGCCCGTCTCGTGGCTGTGGCGCACGCTGGCTTCGCCGGGCAGCAGCAGCAGGCCGGTCACCAGCACCGTGTCGTTTTCGATGAGCGTGAACCACTTCCGCTTGCGTGCACCCGGCGCACCGAGTCCGCGCCACCCCTGCCGGTCGGCGGGCAAGAGGTAGGGGTTCTGCATAATTGGAATGTCTGGATTGTCCGCCATGATGCCCCTCTGGTAGTTAGTTAGGGTTCCGAGGCCGTGCGGGCCTTACTTCGCCGTCTTGAGGTACTCGACATGCGTCCATGTGCCCGAGATGGTGCCCGGGAACACGTAGTCATCGACAAACTTGGGGTTGACCACTGCCTGTGCCCGCAGCCAGAACAGCGGCAGCGACAAGTACTTCTCGAACACGATGTCGCCCGCCTTGCGGAACATCGGGTCCTGCTTCTCCAACTCCACGGTGTCGTACAGCTGCTTTACCACCGCCTCCAACTCGGGGTCTTGGGCGCCCGAGAAGTTGCTGTTGCGGCCGCCGCTGGTGCTGTTCCACACCATGCCGATGAGCGGCGCGGCGCCGGTGCCGGTAATGCCCACGGGGTTCGTCCAGCGCCGTTGGCGGCCCAGAGGCGTGAGCTGAGCCGGGTCGGGCTGGTCGAAGGTGACGTTCACGCCGATGTTCCGCCATTGGGTCGCCACGGCCTCCGAGATGTCGTCGGAGCCCGCGATGCCGGCGGCCGGCCGCAGCACCACGCCCACCGAGAGCGGCTTGCTGGGCCCATAGCCAGCCTCCGTCAGGATGGCCCTCGCTGCGTTCTGGTCGAAGCCATACGCCTCGGCCCAGCGCCTCTCGTAGTCGGGATTCCAGCCGGGCCGGGTGGGCAGCATGTGGTTCGCCAGCATCGGCTCGCCCTTGCCGCCAAAGAACGCCTTGTTCAGGGCCGCGCGGTCGACGGCCTTATTCAAGGCCTTGCGAACCCGCACGTCCATCATGGGTGTCTGCCCGTCGGGCCCCACGTACATGCCCTTGGTCTGGTCGGTGAAATCGTTCAGGAAGCAGCAGAGGAAGCCGAAGAATACCCGCAACCCCGGCTGCTGGCTGGGCACCGTCTTTTGGCTCTGCTTCTCGGCCTGGCCCAGCAGGTCTTCCGGCAGGCTGGTCACGTGAATCTCGCCGGTCAGCAGTCCCGCCAGCCGGGTCGAGGCTTCCCGAACCCAGCGGAACTCGAACTCGGGGAAGTCTGGCGTCGCCCGCCAGTGCTTGAAAGGCACCCGCTCGTACCGGATGTAGGCACCCTGCGACCGCTCTTTGAAGGCGTAAGGGCCGGTGCCTGCCGTCGGCTCCTTGGCCAGCGTCGGCTCGCCGTTCTTGTCGAAGAAGGCCTTGCTCTGAATCGCCATCATGTCGCCCTGCTGCTGGGAGACGGCGTTGAGGAAGTCACCGTCGGGGCGAGTCAAGGTCATCAACACCTCGTAGTCGTTGACAACGTCCACCTTGCCCACGGTGTCGCGCCAGTACTTGGCCTCGCCGTGTTCCGAGTCGGGACGGATGAAGTCGTCGTGGGTGAACAGCACGTCTTTGGCAGTGAAGTCGCCGGCACTCTTCTGGAACTGCACGCCCTTGCGCAGGGCGAAGCGGAACTGGTTGCCGTTCTCCAGCTTCCAGCTCTCGGCTAGACCGGGCGCCAGTTTGCCACTCTTGTTGTCGACACTAATCAGGTACTCGTACATGGGCCCCAGCTGCCAGGCCGTGGGTTGCGACCCATTGCGAGGGGTGTTGTACTCGAGCTGGGGCGGCACCAGCGCCATCACCAGGCGGTTGGTCTTGGGTTGCACCGGCGCCTGGGCTGCCGGGTCGGCGGCTGGGGCGGCCGGAGCCGGCGCTGAGGGGGCGTTGCACCCCGCCAACAGTGCGCTGGAGAGGAGCAACGCCGGAGCAAAGAGCTTGCCATTGGGGACTTTCATGGGACCCTCCTGCTTTCCTGTGGTGTGTGGTACGCCTAGCCTAGTCGTACCACTGGCCGATAACGGTGCGCCCCTGCGGGTACACCGGGTCATCGATGACGGTGGTGAAGGGCGGGAACAGTACGTCGATGGCGACCCGCAGGTGGGGCTGCGCGCGGGTGAGTGCCTCGATCTGCTGCTCGATGTTGACCTGGCGTTGCACAATGCCCGACAGCAGTTCGCTGATGTCGGGGTGCGAAGCCTTCACCTTACCCAGCTCCTGCCGCACCCGCTGGTCCAAGTCTTCGGCCGGTGTGGGGATCGGCAGGCCGCCGTGGTGCACCCCGGGCGGGTTCCAGCGGATGATGGGGCGGTTCTCGCCGACGTAGCTGATATTCAGCTCGCCGGTCTCGTGGTAGTGGCGAATGCTGATCTCGCCGGGCAGCACCACCAGCGCGGTCACCAGAATGAACTCGTTCTCCAGCACCGTGTACCACTTGCGCTTGTGGTTTCCCGGCGCCTCCAGCCCGCGCCAACCATGCTGGGCATCGGGCACGGCAAAGGGGTTGATGAAAATAACGTCGTTCTCGGCCAAGCTGCCTCCTCAGATTGACATAGCTCTGGGGCGCTGTGCTTCCCCTGCTGCATAGCCATGATTGATGCCAAGGGTACACCCTGCGATGCTGCTGTCAATTGCGAGCGTGTAACGTTTGGGCAAAGAACAGTGATCATGGCCTCAGGACGCACGTGGGCCTCCAAGCTCTTACTTGGCCCTGTAAGAGTTCAGAGCTGATGAGTTGACCTTGTGACCTGCGGGCTAAAGCCACGCAGCACCACCCTATTGCACCGATGGGTATGGCCTCGGCAGGGGTGCCCTGAGTACCGCCGCCGTAAACGGCGGGCCCGGGGGACGATGAGTCCCCTCAGGCAGGGGAGTGGGGGTGCCTGCCCTGAGCCTGACGAAGGGTCTCCCACTTCGAGACCCCTGGGGTGGGTGGGCGGGAAGAGCCAACGCCCATCCGAAGGCCGGGTTCAACAGTGGCGCATGGGCCCAGCACGCGAAGTCTGAGTCCTCACTTGGCCCCTGCTCCTGTTGACAGCGAGGCTCTGGTCTAAGAGGATAGGGCGACAGCGGGTCCTACCTGCTCGCAAGTCAAGGGAAGAACAACGCTCCAGGAGGCAGATGCAGTGATCATTGACTCTCACGCCCATACGAATGGCGGCAATCTCGGCAACTACAAAGCCGGGTTGCTGTCCTCACGCGCGCTGGCGCAAGGCAATTTCCATCAGAACGAGGATCAGCTTCGGACTGCGGTAGAGCATCACATTAAGACCATCATGGACGTGGTGGGGACCGACATTCAGTTCATCTCCCCCCGCCCGTTCCAGTTGATGCATTCCGAGACGCCCGCCAAGATCGTGCACTACTACGCACAGGCGTCCAACGACGTCGATGCGATGACCGTGAAGATCGCCCCCGACCGCTACCGCGGCGTCGCCTGCCTGCCGCAGGTGCCCACCGAGCCCATCAAGAACTGGATTCCTGAGCTTGAGCGCTGCGTGAAGGACCTCGGGATGATCGGCCTGCTGATCAACCCCGATCCGTTCGAGGGCCGCGACACCTTCCCCGGCATGGGCGACGATGTCTGGTTCCCGCTATACGAGAAGATGGTGGAGCTGGATGTGCCGGCCCTCATCCACTCGGCCACCACCGTCAACCCGTGGGACTACTACCAGAACTACTTCATCACCACCGAGACGAGCTGCATTCTGCAGATGGTGGAGAAGCAGGTCTTCAAGACCTTCCCGAACCTCAAGATCGTCGTGGCTCACGGCGGCGGCTCCATCCCCTACCAGATCGGCCGCTGGCGCTCGAACTTCGGCCGCATGATGGGCTTGGACTTCGACGAGGAGTTGAAGAAGTTCTACTTCGACACCGGCCTCTACAACGTCGAGTCGCTCGAGCTGCTGTTCAAGCTGGTCGGCACCGACCGCTGCATGTTCGGTACCGAGAACCCCGGTACCGGCAGCTACAAGTGGCCGAAGACCGGCAAGATGCTCGACGACACCAAGCCGTTGATCGACAGCATCACCTGGCTTACCGACCAGGACCGCAAGAACATCTACGAGGATGTGGCCAAGAAGGTCTACACCCGCTTCAAGTAAGCGTGGTCAATGGGGGCA